>NZ_LZJM01000024.1:0-27275 GCF_001667665.1 Mycobacterium sp. E342 | reverse complement strand
CGCTACCTGCCCGGCAGCCTGATCATGGAGACCACGTGGCAAACCCACACCGGGTGGTTGATCGTGCGTGACGCGCTGGTGATGGGGCCGTGGCACGACATCGAGCGCCGATCGCGGACGCACCGCCGCACCCCGATGGACTGGGACGCCGAGCACATCCTGTTGCGCACGGTGCGCTGCGTCAGCGGCACCGTCGAGCTGATGATGAGCTGCGAGCCGGCGTTCGACTACCACCGCGTCGGCGCCACCTGGGAATACTCGGCCAACGCGTACGGCGAGGCCATCGCGCGGGCCGCCAAGCAGCCCGACGCCCACCCGACGTTGCGGCTCACCACGAACCTGCGGATCGGGCTGGAGGGGCGCGAAGCGCGGGCACGCACGCGGATGAAGGAGGGTGACGACGTGTTCGTCGCCCTGAGCTGGACCAAGCACCCGGCGCCGCAGACCTACGAAGAGGCCGCGGACAG
Organism: Mycobacterium sp. E342; assembly: GCF_001667665.1. Taxonomy (NCBI): domain Bacteria; kingdom Bacillati; phylum Actinomycetota; class Actinomycetes; order Mycobacteriales; family Mycobacteriaceae; genus Mycobacterium; species Mycobacterium sp. E342. The sequence goes on along the minus strand of NZ_LZJM01000024.1, from coordinate 26,808 downwards.
GATGTGGCAGACCACCGAGTGCTGGCGGCAATGGATCAACATCGGCAACTTCCCCGACCACCCCTGGCGGGCGTACCTGCAGCGCAGCGCGCTCACCTTGAAGGGCCTGACGTATTCGCCCACCGGGGCGCTGCTGGCGGCCGCCACCACTTCCCTGCCGGAAACCCCGCAGGGCGAACGCAATTGGGACTACCGCTACGCGTGGGTGCGTGATTCGACGTTCGCGTTGTGGGGCCTCTACACGCTGGGTCTGGACCGTGAGGCCGACGACTTCTTCGCATTCATCGCCGACGTCTCCGGCGCCAACAACAACGAACGGCACCCGCTGCAGGTGATGTACGGCGTGGGCGGCGAACGCAGCCTGGTCGAAGAGGAGTTGCATCACCTGTCGGGTTATGACCATGCCCGGCCGGTGCGCATCGGCAACGGCGCCTACGACCAGGTTCAGCACGACATCTGGGGCTCCATCCTCGACTCGTTCTACCTGCACTGCAAATCCCGCGAACAGATCCCCGAGAGCCTGTGGCCGGTGCTGAAGAAGCAGGTGGAAGAGGCCATCAAGCACTGGCGGGAGCCCGACCGGGGCATCTGGGAGGTCCGTGGCGAACCCCAGCACTTCACGTCGTCGAAGGTGATGTGCTGGGTGGCGCTCGACCGCGGGGCGAAGCTCGCCGAGCGCCAGGGCGAGAAGAGCTACGCCCAGCAGTGGCGGGCCATCGCCGAGGAGATCAAGCAGGACATATTGGAGCACGGGGTGGATTCCCGCGGGGTGTTCACCCAGCGCTATGGCAGCGACGCGCTGGACGCCTCGCTGCTGCTGGTGGTGCTGACCCGCTTCCTGCCGCCCGACGACCCCCGGGTGCGCAACACGGTGCTGGCCATCGCCGACGAACTCACCCAGGAAGGCCTGGTGCTGCGCTACCGGGTCGAACAGACCGACGACGGGCTGTCCGGCGAGGAGGGCACGTTCACGATCTGCTCGTTCTGGCTGGTGTCGGCGCTGGTGGAGATCGGCGAGGTGGCGCGGGCCAAGCGCCTGTGCGAGCGGCTGCTGTCCTACGCCAGCCCGTTGCACCTCTACGCCGAGGAGATCGAGCCGCGGACCGGCCGGCACCTGGGTAACTTCCCGCAGGCGTTCACCCACCTGGCGCTGATCAACGCCGTGGTGCACGTGATTCGCGCCGAGGAGGAGGCCGACGGGTCCGGGATGTTCCAGCCCGCCAACGCGCCGATGTAGTGGCGATCGCGAGCGCGGCCGTGGCGATCGTCAGCTCAGTGCGCTCACTTTGTCCCGCATGACTTGCGCAATGTCCAGCGCGCCGGAGTTGATGTCCCCCTGCGCTTGTGGCGACGCGCTAGATGTGCCGAAGAAGTCGATCTCGACTTCGATCAGGCAATTGTCCCGCACACCGACGGCCCTGGCGGCGGGAAGCGATGGCGGCGAGAACAACGGTGGTGTGTTCCATCGCATCGAAATGGTCGCCGCGACAACGGAAACGGCGTTCTGCACGTGGCTGACTTGCACTTCCAGCGGCAGGCTTCCTCCCGAAATGGGCACCGTCTTACCGTCGCATTCCTGCCACTGCCTCGAGACCGTCGCGAACAGGGCGTTGGCTTCGGCGGCGGTGGGCAGGCTGATGGCGGCCTGTTGCACCCTGGTCACCGTCGCGGCGGACCCGGGATCGGGCCGCCAGGTCGTGAGCGCAAAGCCTTTCACGTTGGCGGACCGGTAGGCGCCTGCCTGCATCATCACCGCCACTGCGAGGCAGCTGTCGGACCACCCCGTGCCCGCACCCGCCAACAGCTCGGGGCCCCCGACAAGCGGTGGGAAACGCGGGTCGGGCTCCACGGGCTCCTTGACGATGCGGGATAGCGCGCTCCTGCCGAGCAGCACCCGGTTGAGGGCCTGCCCGTCGAGGGATCGCGGCGTGAGGTTCGCTGGTGGCCGCGCCGCGCCGGTGACGGTGACGGTGCAGCCCGTCGCCGACATCATGACGACCAGGAGCGCTGCCACCCACCAACGCCGACCCCGACCGCGGCGCCCACCGGACAACGCGGCGACAGACGCGGGCCGCGGCACTTCAATGCGGCGAATACTTCCCATGCGCTTTTCGGCTACCTCTCACCCTCACCGAGTTTAGGTTTCGCGGCGCGACGAACATCGCCCCTACACGCAAACACAGCCCAACCCCAGAAAAGTCCCAGCCTGGTGCCAGCTGCCGGGTCAGCTCAGCGCGCTGACCTTGTCCATCAGCGCGTGTGCGATGTCGATCGCGCTGTGGTGTACGTCACCGGTTCCCTCGTCCCTCGAATTCGTCGCGCCGAAGAACGCGACCTCGACTTCGACGAGGCAGTTCCCCCGAACGCCGAGCGCGCGCGCTTCGGGGCGGGGCCCGGTGGACGGCAGGCCGGGCAATTGGGTGTCGATCGAAAGGGTCGCCCCCACAACCGAATCCGTGACGCGCACGTCGGAGATGGTGTCGGAGAAGACGATTGCGGGGCGGTCGGTGATGATGCTGGGACGCCCGATGGTCACTGTGGTGCCGTCGCAGTCGCGCCATTGCTGGGTGAACTGCTGGAACAACGCGGCGGCCCCGCCGGCGCTGGACAGGGCGACCACACCCTCGGCCACGCTGATCACCTTCGCCGGCCCGCGCAGGTTCCACCACGTCTCCCGCGCCGCGTTCTTGACGTCGCCGGATTGGTAGGCGTCCTTGACCATCATGGAGGTGACGCCGATGCAGTTCAGGGGTGAGACCGCCCCGAACGCGGGCGGCAACACCTCGGGCCCGCCGAAGCGCGCCGGAAGTTCGGTCTTGGCCCCGAGCGACTGGCCGAGCAGCTTCGACAGTTCCCCGTCGTCGAGGAGGACCTTCTTGACGGCCTGCCCGGTGACCGGGTGAGGCTTCAAACCCGGCGCGGGGCGCGCGGTGCCGGAGACGGTGCAGCCGGTGGCCAGACCTACCACGGCCAGGCAGGCGAGGATGATGCGGCCGGTTCCCATCAGTTGTCGCCCGAGATTTTTCGCAACATCGCCTCGACGACGTCGATGGCCCTGGTCCCGGCTTGCACATGCGGGCCGTCGCCGACTTTGACGTCGGCGACGACGTCGCCGCGCACGCCCACGGCGCGCTCGTCCGGGGCCGGCGCAGTGTGATGGTTGTCCCACGCGATGACTTTCGCCGACAGGACCGGCCCGTCGACGCGGATATCGCTCGCCTTGGAATACAACTCGGTGTTGCTCGAGTCGTGGGTGTACATCGTGACGGTGACGCCCTCGCAGCGTTGCCATTGCGTGACGAACGACGCGAAGAGCCGTTGAGCGTCGGCGGGCGACGCCAGCTTGACCGCCGCAGCCGTAGCACTGGACACCGCCACGCCGGAGTCGTAGTTCCAGTAGTCCCGCGTCGCGACGGCACGGACGTGGCCGGGTTCATAGACGATGCGCATCGCCGGCGCGACGAGCCCGAGACATTCGATGGGCGCGGCACCGCCGCTGTCGCGAATCCCGTTGGGCAACATATCGATACCGCCCACCAACGCGGGGGCGTGTGGCGGCAGCTGGTTTCCGACGGCCGTGCCGACCTCCTCGGCGTCCGGCAGGATTTGCTCGAGCGGCAGCGCTGCCCCGCCGAGATGCCCGGCGCGCGCGGGCGTGCCGGTGACGGTCGTGACGCACCCAGTGCCCAGCAGGCCGATACCAGCCACAGCAGCGGCCCGCGTCAGCATCACGTCTACTTCTTGCCCTTATCGCCCGCGGCGTCGGTGGACAGCGCCGCGACGAAGGCCTCCTGCGGCACATCGACCCGCCCGATGGTCTTCATCCGCTTCTTGCCCTCCTTCTGCTTCTCCAGCAGTTTGCGCTTGCGGGTGATGTCCCCGCCGTAGCACTTGGACAGCACGTCCTTGCGGATCGCCCGGATATTCTCGCGGGCAATGATTTTCGATCCGATGGCCGCCTGCACCGGCACCTCGAACTGCTGGCGCGGAATCAGCTCTTTAAGCTTGGTGGTCATCTTGTTGCCGTACGCCGATGCCCCGTCTTTGTGCACGATCGCGCTGAACGCGTCGACGGCCTCGCCCTGCAGCAGGATGTCCACCTTCACCAATTGGGCCTCCTGCTCGCCGGCCTCCTCGTAGTCGAGGCTGGCGTAGCCGCGGGTCCGCGACTTCAGCGAGTCGAAGAAGTCGAAGATGATCTCACCGAGCGGCATGGTGTAGCGCAGTTCGACCCGCTCGGGCGACAGGTAGTCCATGCCACCCAGCTCGCCGCGGCGCGCCTGGCAGAGCTCCATGATGGTGCCGATGTACTCGCTGGGCGCGATGATGGTGGTCTTGACGACGGGCTCGTAAACCGTGCGGACCTTGCCCTCAGGCCAGTCGGACGGGTTGGTCACGATGATCTCCGTGTCGTCTTCCTTGATGACCCGGTAGACGACGTTGGGTGACGTCGAGATCAGGTCCAGATCGAACTCGCGTTCCAGGCGTTCGCGGGTGATCTCCATGTGCAGCAGGCCCAGGAAGCCGCACCGGAACCCGAAGCCCAGCGCCACCGACGTTTCCGGCTCGTAGGTCAGGGCCGCGTCGTTGAGCTGCAGCTTGTCCAGGGCATCGCGCAGGTCCGGGTAGTCGGAGCCGTCCACGGGATACAGGCCCGAGTAGACCATCGGCTTGGGTTCGCGATAACCCGTCAACGCCTCGGTGGCGCCGTGCCGGGCCGTCGTCACCGTGTCGCCGACCTTGGACTGGCGTACGTCCTTCACGCCGGTGATCAGGTAACCCACCTCACCCACTCCCAGCCCCTCGCTGGGCTTCGGTTCGGGCGAGACGATGCCCACCTCGAGCAGCTCATGGGTGGCGCCGGTGGACATCATCTTGATCCGCTCACGCGGGACGATCTTGCCGTCCATCACCCGGACGTAGGTCACCACGCCGCGGTAGATGTCGTAGACGGAGTCGAAGATCATCGCGCGGGTGGGCGCGTCGGCGTCGCCCTGTGGCGGGGGCACCTCGCGCACCACATGGTCGAGCAGGTCGGCGACGCCCTCCCCGGTTTTGCCGGACACCCGCAGCACGTCGCCGGGTTCGCAGCCGACGATGTGGGCGAGTTCGGCGGCGTAACGCTCGGGGTCGGCCGCCGGCAGGTCGATCTTGTTGAGCACCGGGATGATGTGCAGGTCGCGGTCGAGCGCCAGGTACAGGTTGGCCAGCGTCTGCGCCTCGATGCCCTGGGCGGCGTCGACCAGCAGCACCGCGCCCTCACAAGCCTCCAGCGCGCGGGACACCTCGTAGGTGAAGTCGACGTGGCCCGGGGTGTCGATCAGGTGCAGGACGTAATCGGTTTGGTCGACGCGCCACGGCAGCCGCACGTTCTGCGCCTTGATGGTGATCCCGCGCTCCCGCTCGATGTCCATCCGGTCCAGGTATTGCGCGCGCATTGACCGCTCATCGACGACGCCGGTGAGCTGAAGCATCCGGTCCGCCAGCGTGGACTTGCCGTGATCGATGTGGGCGATGATGCAGAAGTTCCGAATCTGCGCCGGCGCGGTGAAGGTCTTGTCGGCGAAACTGCTGATGGGAATCTCCTGGTCTGCACATGCTTGCGGCCGCGTGAACACCGGCTCATGGGTATGTCCAGGGTATCCAGGGCCGGCCGCCGAGACCTACTCGGACACAATCGCGCCCGGGCGCGGCGCGTCTATGCTGCGAATATGGCGTCTGCCCGCAAATCCCAGTGGAAGACGTTCCAGCGGTTCGCGGAAAACCTGGTGTTCGACCGGGCCCCGCGACTGGCCCGGCACGTGCAGAACTCGCAGTCCGTGCTGCGGGAACTGCAACAGGCCGTCAAGATCACCGCGAACGTCATCGCGGCCGCCGCGCCGCAACAGCCCGCGATCGCGGCGGGCCGCCCGGTGACCAACACGAGCTTTCCCACCGCGCAGCGCGCGCGCAAGCTGGTCTACGCGCCCGACCTCGACGGCCGGGCCGATCCCGGCGAGATCGTCTGGACGTGGGTGGTGTACGAGGACGACCCCACCCGTGGCAAGGACCGCCCCGTGCTGGTGGTCGGTCGCGACCGCCGTGTCCTGCTCGGGTTGATGGTGTCCAGCCAGGAGCGCCACGCCGAAGACCGGGACTGGATCGGGATCGGTTCTGGCGCGTGGGATTACGAGGGCAGACCGAGCTGGGTCCGGTTGGACCGGGTGCTCGACGTGCCCGAAGAGAGCATTCGCCGTGAGGGCGCGATTCTGGACCGGGAGATCTTCGACCTGGTGGCCGAGCGGCTGCGGTCGGACTACTCCTGGAGCTAGCTAGTGCGTCGCCGCGCGTGTAACCACGGCGAGAAAACAGCAAAATTTTCGCCCTGAGTGCACGCTCGGCGCGACGACGGGTCAGCGCCGCCCGGCGATCAGCCCTGCGTGATGTAGGACTGCAGCTGCTGCTGCTCGGCCTCGAGCTCTTCCATGCGGGTCTTCACCACGTCGCCGATGCTGACAATGCCGATCAGCTTCTTGCCGTCGAGCACAGGCACGTGGCGCACCCGGTTCTTGGTCATCAGCACGCTCAGGGAGTCGACCGTGTCCGATTTCGTGCAGGTGGCGACGTTGGCGGTCATGATCTTGGAGACCGGCCGGGACAGCACGCTCGCGCCGTGGGTGTGCAGCTGACGCACCACGTCACGCTCGGAGACGATGCCGACGACGCCCTCGTCGCCGACCACCACCATGGCCCCGATGTTCTGCTCGGCGAGGCCCGCGAGCAGCTCTTTGACCGTCGCCTCGGGGTTGATGGTCACCACCGCCGCGCCCTTGTTCCGCAAGACGTCTGCAATCCGCATCAAGGCCTCCAAGCCGGTTGTGATCCGCTTCACATCAGGCTACGGCTAACTTGCGCGGCGCAAAAGCCGCGACGAGAACCGATGGCCGATCCGTGTCCATACCCTGACGTCGTCGTTCGAAACCACAAGGGCCGCGTCGGCTCGGATCGCCCGATTGCGCCGCCGCCGAGCGCCGGGGCTTGCAAGATAGGGGCCATGATCGAGATCACGCTGCTGGGGACCGGGAGCCCGATCCCCGACCCCAACCGTGCCGGGCCGTCGACGCTGGTGCGCGCCGGTGGCCAGGTGTTCCTGGTGGACTGCGGGCGCGGTGTGTTGCAGCGTGCGGCGGCGGTGGGTGTGGGCGCCGCCGGATTGTCGGCGCTGCTGATCACCCATTTCCACAGCGACCACATCGGGGATCTGGGCGACCTGCTCATCACCCGGTGGATCAGTACCTTCGCACCGGATCCCGCGCCGCTGCCGATCATCGGACCGCCCGGGACCGCGGAGACGGTGGAGGCGACGCTGCACGCGTTCCGCCACGACATCGAGTACCGGATCGCGCATCACGCCGACCTGAACGCCCCACCGGCGGTCGAGGTCCACGAATGCACCGATGGGACGGTGTGGGACCGCGACGGGGTATCGATCCGCGTGGCCCCCACCGATCACCGGCCGGTCGCGCCGACCGTCGGGTTCCGAATCGACTACGGGGCGGCGTCGGTGGTGCTGGCCGGGGACACGGTGCCCTGCGCCGGTCTCGACCAGCTGGCGGCGGGCGCCGGCGCGTTGGTGCACACCGTGATCCGCAAGGACATCGTCGGCAACATCCCACAACAGCGGCTCCAGGACATCTGCGACTACCACTCGTCGGTCCAGGAAGCGGCGGCGACGGCGGCGCGCGCGGGGGTCGGCACCTTCGTCATGACCCACTACGTGCCGGCGCTGGTGCCGGGCCAAGAAGAACAGTGGCGGGCGCTGGCGGCGTCGGAATTCGGCGGGCGGATCGAGCTGGGCGACGACCTGCATCGCGTCGAAATCGACGCGCCTTAAGGGCCATTCGGGAGGTCGCTGCGCCGGGCTACGCCAGCCGGGTGACCTCCACGACGACGTCGAGATCGGTCGCCCCCTGACCGGAATAGATGCCCTTGAGCGGAGGCACGTCGGTGTAGTCGCGACCGGCACCCACGCTGACGTATTGCTCGGAGATCTCGGTTTCGTTGGTCGGGTCATAGCTCCACCAGCCGCCCGTCCAGGCCTGGATCCAGGCGTGGCTGCGCCCGTCGACGGTGTCGCCGATCACGGCGTTGCGCTTGGGATGCAGGTAACCCGACACATAATGCGCGGGAATTCCCATGGCCCGCAACAACATCAGCGACAGGTGGACGAAGTCCTGGCAGACGCCCCTGCCCTCGTTCAACGCGTCCAGTCCCGACGAGTGCACGCTGGTGGTTCCCGGAAGATATTCCAGCTCGCCGCGCACCCAATGGGCCGCGGCGACGACGGCCTCCGCGGGCCGGTGTGATTTGACGATCTTTTTCGCCACCGACCCGACCTTCTTGCTCGCCGGGGTGTGCGCGGTGGGGCGTAGCAATTCGTCGAATCGATCGATCACCGCGTCCGACCGCAGGTCGCTCCAGTCGACGTTGGTCACCGGCGGTTCGGGCCCCTCGGTTTCGACCACCGAGGAGGACGTCACCGTGAGGTCGGAGTGCGGCGCGTGCAGATCGAAAGCCGTTACGGCCGTGCCCCAATAGTCGACGTAGCGATAGGACCGCGTCGCGGGGATGGTTTCGACGCGATTGAGGATGACGTTCTGCCTGGAGTTCGACCGCGGGGTCAGCCGCGCTTCGTTGTAGGAGGCGGTGACCGCCGACTGGTAGGCGTAACCGGTGGTGTGCACCACCCGCAGCCGCCACATCAGTTGTCCCCCGGCCGGCCGACCAGCCCGGCCCGATCGCCGGCGTCCGACCACGCCACCCAGGGCGTGACGTGAAAGTACTGGACCGATAACGCCTCTCCCACTTCGTGACAGGTTCGCTGCAGCCCGGCCAGGCGGAATTCCAACGACTCCAGCAGCACACCGGGCTGCACGAATTCCAGCTCGCTGCGGGCCTGGCCCAGCAGCCGCTGCGCCTCCCCGGTGGCCCCGATCCGGCTCTGCCGATTGTGCAGCAGCTCATCGAGGTTGTGTTCGGCCAGCCGCAGCGAATAGAACACCGACCGCGGGAAAAGCCGGTCGAGCATCATGAACTCGACGACCCGGCCGGCATCCAGCACGCCGCGGTAGGTGCGCAGGTAGGTGTCGTGCGCGCCCGCGGAGCGCAACAGCGTCACCCACGCCGGCGACGACGCGCTGTCGCCCACCCGCGACAGCAGCAGCCGCACCGTCATGTCGACCCGCTCGATCGCCCGGCCCAACACCATGAAGCGATACCCGTCGTCGCGCGACAGCGTCGAGTCGGCCAGCCCGGCGAACATCGCCGCCCGGCCTTCGATGTACGACAGGAATTCATGTGGCCCAAGGCGTTTGGCGGCGCGCTCGCGCTCGGGCAGGGCATGGTAGGTGGTGTTCAGGCACTCCCAGATCTCGCTGGACGTCACCTCCCGCGCGGACTTGGCGTTTTCCCGCGCCGCCGTGATGGCGTCGACGATCGACGAACCCCCGGAAGCGTTGGTGCTGAAGGCCACCAGGTCGGTCAACGACCACACGTCGAGGTCGTGGGTGGGGGGATCGATGCCGAGCACCCGCAGCAGCAGGCGGGACGCCTGGTCGGGGTCGACGCTGGAATCCTCGAGCAGCTGGTGCAGGACCACATCGAGAATGCGCGCCGTGTCGTCGGCGCGCTCGACGTAGCGCCCGATCCAGAACAGCGCCTCGGCATTGCGGGCCAGCATCAGCGCCTCCCCCGGCGCTGATGCTGCTGCTGGAGCTGCTGTTCCTGGGGCAGCTCGGTGGGTTGCGACTGCGTTTGCGACAACCGCTGCCCGCCGTCGAGCGCCGGGTCGGGAATGGACTCCGGCAGCGAACGCACCACTTCGGCCGCGCCGAGCTCCCGGTCGCTGTCCGAGCCGCGCGATGCCAGCACCCAGGTGTCCTTCGAGCCACCGCCCTGGCTGGAGTTGACCACCCGGGAGCCCTCGACCAAAGCCACCCGGGTCAGCCCGCCGGGCAGCACCCACACGTCGTCGCCGTCGTTCACCGCGAAGGGCCGTAGGTCGACGTACCGGGGTGCCAGGGTGTTCCCGATCTGCGTCGGCACGGTCGACAGCTCCATCATCGGCTGGGCGATCCAGCTGCGCGGGTCGTCGCGAACCTTCTTGGCCACGGCGGCCAGCTCTTTGTCGGATGCTTCCGGCCCGAACACGATGCCGTAGCCGCCGGACCCCTCGACCGGCTTGAGCACCAACTCGTCGATCCGGTCCAGCACCTCTTCGCGTTCGTCGTCGAGCCAGCACCGATACGTCTCGACGTTGGCCAACAGCGGCTTCTCCCCCAGGTAGTACTCGATCATGGTGGGCACGTAGGTGTAGACGAGCTTGTCGTCGCCCACACCGTTGCCGATCGCGCTGGAGACGACCACGTTGCCGGCGCGCGCGGCGTTGACCAGGCCGGCCACCCCCAGCACCGAGTCGGCGCGGAACTGCAGCGGATCCAAGAAGGCGTCATCGATACGCCGGTAGATCACGTCGACCTGCACCTCGCCGTCGGTGGTGCGCATGTAGACCTGGTTGTCCCGGCAGAACAGGTCGCGACCTTCGACCAGCTCCACGCCCATCTGCCGGGCCAGTAGCGAGTGCTCGAAGTACGCCGAGTTGTACACCCCGGGGGTCAGCACCACCACCGTCGGGTCGGCCTCGTTGGTGGCCGCGGAATTGCGCAGGGCACGCAGCAGGTGCGAGGCGTAGTCGTCGACCGCGCGCACCCGGTGCGTGGCGAACAGGTTCGGGAAGACCCGCGCCATGGTCCGCCGATTCTCCATGACATAAGAGACGCCCGACGGCGAGCGCAGGTTGTCCTCGAGGACGCGGAAATTGCCCTTCTCGTCGCGGATCAGGTCGATGCCGGCGACGTGGATGCGGACGCCGTTGGGCGGGACGATGCCCATCGCCTGGCGGTGGAAATGCTCGCAGGAGGTGACCAGCCGGCGGGGAATGATGTCGTCGTTCAGGATCTCCTGATCGCCGTAGATGTCGTCGAGATACATCTCGAGCGCCTTGACGCGCTGGATGATGCCACGCTCCAACCGGCTCCACTCGGCGGCCGAGATCACCCGCGGGACCAGGTCGAGCGGAAACGGCCGCTCCTGGCCCGACAGCGAAAACGTGATGCCCTGGTCGAGGAATGCGCGGCCCAGGGCTTCGGCGCGCGCCTTGAGCTCCGAGGCGTCCGACGGCGCGAGCTCGGCGTAGATGCCCTTGTAGGGGCCCCGGACGCCGCCCTGTGCGTCGAACATCTCGTCGAAGGCCATCGAATAGATGTCCGACGACGTGTTGTACCCGCCGAAGATGCGCTCGGCGCGCGCAGCACGCAACCCCCGCCTGTTTTCCTCAAGCTGGCTCGGAAGACTCACTTTTCAGATGCTGCCTCAAATCGGCGTTATGGCAGGCCACGGGTTCCCGTTTTGGGAGAAAACGTAACCGACTGATAACCTGGGCAGTCGCTGTGGTGATATCCGGCGCCCAAACCAACGTCGAATCGAAGAAGGAACTTACAAGCGTGGCCAACATCAAGTCGCAGCAGAAGCGCAACCGCACCAACGAGCGCGCTCGCCTGCGCAACAAGTCGGTGAAGTCTTCGCTGCGCACCGCTGTGCGTGCGTTCCGCGAGGCCACCCACGCCGGCGACAAAGAGAAGGCCACCGAGTTGCTTGCGTCGACCAACCGCAAGCTGGACAAGGCCGCCAGCAAGGGCGTGATCCACAAGAATCAGGCGGCCAACAAGAAGTCGGCCCTGGCGCGGGCGCTCAACAAGCTCTGAGCGCGGCCCGCGCTCACCGACCTCGGTGGGCGGCCAGCTCGGCCACCTTCCTGACCGCCGACTCCAACGCGTAATCGGCGTCTGCGACCGCGCCTTTGACATTGGCGTTGAGCGTCGCCACCACCTTCATCGCCGCCGCCACGCTCTCGCGCGACCAATACCGCGCCTGCTTCTGGGCCTTCTGCACTCGCCAGGGCGGCATCCCCAGCTGCGAGGCCAGCCGATACGGATCGCCCGACAGCGGCCCGACCCGGCCGATCGTGTGGACCGCTTCCGCCAGGGCGTCGGCCAGCACCACCAGCGGCTCGCCCCGCATCATCGCCCACCGCAGCGCCTCAGCGGCGCCCGCTACGTCACCGGCCACCGCCTTGTCGGCGATGTCGAACCCCTTCACCTCGGCCTTGCCGCTGTGGTAGCGGCGGACCGCGGCGGCGTCGACGACCCCGCCGGTGTCGGCAACCAGCTGCGAACAGGCGGCCGCCAGCTCCCGCACGTCGGAGCCGACCGCGTCCAGCATCGCGGTCACGGTGTCCTCGTCCACCTTGACCCGAAGCGCGCGGAACTCCTTGCGGACGAAATCGATGCGCTCGCTGGCCTTGGTGATCCGCGCGCAGGGATGCACGACGGCGCCGAGTGACTGCAGCTCGGTGGCCAGCGCCTTGGCGCGCCCGCCGCCCGAATGCACGACCACCAGCATCGTGCCCAGCGGGACGTCCGCCGCGGCGGCGACGATCACCGCGGCCGCCTCCTTGCCCGCTTCCCCGGCGGCCTCCAGCACGACGATGCGCTCGTCCCCGAACAGCGACGGGCTCAGCAGTTCAGCGAGCTCGTAGGTGCTGACGTCACCCGCCCGCATGCGGCTGACCGGGACGTCGGCTTCGTTCTGCGAACCCGCCCGCCGGCGCGCCGACCGCAACACGCCGGCCACCGCCCGCTCGACCAGCAACTCCTCGTCACCCAGGACCAGGTGCAACGGCGAATCCTCGCTCACCCCACGATGGTGTCACGGCGGACCGACTACGCCGCTCCGGGATCCAGGGCCGTCGACAACCACCAGGCCAGCGCGCAGAGCAAAGCCGTGATTGCGGCCACGCGGGCGGCGGCCCGGGACCGGCGCCGCCCGCGCAGCCGGGTGACCGCGACGACGATCAGCGCGGTCACCCCCGCGACCAGCAGCACCCCGGGCACCCCGGACGGAACGGGCACCGTCGCCGCCGGCGCGCCGGCCGACCAGTGCGCCACCCGCACCACCCACCACAGTTCGGGGCCGGTGAATCGGATCAACAGCTGAGCGCCGGCCGGCCACGGCACGCTCAACACGGCCGCCGCGCTGCCGAGCACGGTGATCGGCGCTATCACCGGGGCCGCCGCGAGGTTGGCGGCCACCGCCACCAGGCTGACTCGCCCGGAGATGCCCGCCACCAGCGGGGCGGTCACCACGTGTGCGGCCGCGGCGATCGCCAGGGCGTCGGCGAGCGGCCTGGGGCAGCCCCGGCTCACCAGTCGCCGCGACCAGAGCGGCGCGATGACGACCAGCGCGGCCGTCGCGACCACCGACAGCGCGAAGCCCACGTCGACGGCCAGCTGCGGGGCTATCGCCAGCAAGACCAGTACCGTGGCGCCGAGCGCGGGGATGGCCTGGCGCCGCCGCGAGAACAGCATCCCGGCCAGCGCGATCGCGCCCATCACGGCCGCGCGCAACACGCTCGCCGTCGGCTGCACCAGAACGACGAATGCGACGAGCGTCAGTCCGGCGAGGACGACGGCCGCCCGCGGGCCGATCAAGCGCGCCGAGAACAGCACGGCCGCGCACACGATGGTCACGTTGGCGCCCGACACCGCCATCAGGTGCGTCATGCCCGCAGCGCGGAAGTCGCGGTCGGTGTCGGCGGTGACCGCCGAGGTATCACCCAGGACCAGGGCGGGCAGCATCGCCGCCTGCCCGGCCGGCAGCGCACCGCGAACGGCGGCGGTGAACCGGCCGCGAACCGTGTGGGCGGCCCGCTGCACGGCGCTCGCGGTGCCCAGGGCCGGCCGGCCCGACGCGTTGAGGACCGCGACGGTGAGGTCGCGGCGGGTCGGACGGCCGATCCGCGCGGTGAATCGCACCGGCCGGCCGACCATCAGTCCGTCGGCTTCCGATTCGAAGTCCGACGCGCGCGCGAAGACGACGACGCGACCGGAAATCGGCGCATCGCGCAGCCGCTGCAGCGTGGCGCGAAACATGAGGCGGCCGCGACTCAACGAGATCGGGCTCTCGGTGGGCGTGACCGTCACCGGGGCGGCGGTCCCGAACGCGGCGGTGATCGGGTGGCGATCGACGGCTTCCGCGCGCAGCGCGACCGCGAACCCGAACCCGGCGCCGATTGACCCCGGCCGCGGCAAGGCCGGCGCCGACGGCTCGCAGGCGCCCTGTTGCTTTCCACCGCCCGTGCGCGGCGTGCCAGGCCAGCGCGCCGGAGGCGGCGGCCAACGCGACGCAGCACGCCGCCACCACCCGGCCGATCGGCCACCAGATCCCGGCGGCGGTCACCACCCAGCAGGTGAGCGCGGCCGGCACGAGGCGGGCGTCGACGCGCACCGCGCCCTCTTCGACGACGCCGGACCGTCCACGGGTCTCAGACACGGACCAGGGCGCGCAACTTCTCCAGCCTCGCCGGACCGATGCCGTCGACCTCGGCGAGCTGGTCCACGCTGGTGAACTTGCCGTTCGCCTGCCGCCACGCGACGATCGCGGCGGCCGTGACCGGCCCGACGCCGGGCAGGGCGTCCAAATCCTCCACGCTCGCGGTGTTGAGGTCGAGCACCTCGCCCGCCTTCGGCCTCGCCGGTCCGGCCCCTTGCCGCGGTGGCTTCGACGTCGGTGTGGAGCCACCCGCCACCGAGCTTCCCAACGCCGCCGGCTGCCCGGGGGCCGGGGCGAGCCCGACGACGATCTGCTCGCCGTCGCCGAGCGGGCGCGCCATGTTCAGCCCGATGGTGTCCGCCCCGCTGACAGCGCCGCCCGCGGCTTGCAGCGCGTCGGCGACGCGCGCCCCCGGTGCCAGGGTGACCAGACCGGGGTTGTGCACCAGGCCCACCACGCTCACCACCACGGGCCGGTCGGGGCCGGCACCCGGGCCGGCGGACGACTTGGGACTCGTCGTCGCCGCCTTCTCCACCGGCGGCAATTTGGCCGACATCACCGGCGCGGGCCGATCCCTCAGCAGCGTGAATACCGTGACGAGCACGGCCAGCGCCGCCACGATAGCCAGCCCGATCGCGCCGGCGCGCCCAGGGTCGGCGCGCAGCCTGGCCAACCACCCCCGCTGCGGGGACGCGGCGGGCAGCCAGCGCGGCAACAGCGAATTCTGGTCCTCGTCGGCCGACTGCCCGGCCGCCGTCGACTCCGCGGCGTCGGACTCTGCGTCCGGCTCGGCGCCGAGTCTGCGCTGCAAACGCTCGGCGGGAAGTTCTGTTCGCATGCGCCGACCGTAGGTGCGCCCACCGTCGGCTCGGCCCCGACCGGCGACGGCACGCCCCGAGACTGTGGACTAAACCGAGGCTGTGTACAACCGTTGTGGGTGATGGGTCAAGATGGAACCGAGAACGGCATCGCCAGAACCGGACCCTCCGACGCTGGTGGCCACGTTCGCCCCCCAGATGACAGGAGGCCGCCGTGCAACTGGCGCTCACACCGGAAGAAGCCGCGTTCCGCGACGAACTCCGCACCATCTACACCACCAAGATCCCCGAAGAGGTGCGCGAGCGGGTGCGCCGGGGTTCGGCGGAAGTGAACCATGACGACATCGTCACCAGCCACAAGATCCTGCACGAGCACGGCCTTGCGGTACCGAACTGGCCGGTCGAGTGGGGCGGCAAGGACTGGACGCCCACCCAGCACCAGCTCTGGGCCGACGAGATGCAACTGGCGTGCGTCCCGGAGCCGCTGAACTTCAACACCAAGATGGTGGGCCCGGTGATCGCCGAATTCGGTTCGGAGGAGGTCAAACAACGCTTCCTGCCGCCGACCGCCAGCCTCGACATCTGGTGGTGCCAGGGGTTTTCCGAGCCCGAGGCCGGTTCGGACCTGGCGTCGCTGCGCACCACCGCGGTGCGGGACGGCGACAGCTACATCGTCAACGGTCAGAAGACCTGGACCACGCTCGGCCAGTACGCGGACTGGATCTTCTGCCTGGTGCGCACCGACCCGCAGGCGCCCAAGCGTCAGGCCGGCATCTCGTTCCTGCTGTTCGACATGAAGACCCCGGGCATCACCCTGCGGCCCATCAAGACGATCGACGGCGGCCACGAGGTCAACGAGATCTTCTTCGAAGACGTCCGCGTGCCCGCCAATCAGCTTGTGGGAGAAGAGAACAAGGGCTGGACGTACGCGAAATTCCTGCTCGGCAACGAACGGACCGGCATCGCCGGGGTGGGACGGACCAAAGTGCGTCTGGCCGAGGTGAAGAAGCACGCCGCGGCGACCGGCGTGCTGGAGGATCCGCTGTTCGCGGCCCGGCTTGCAGAAGCCGAAAACGAGCTGCTGGCACTGGAACTCACGCAGTCGCGAGTGGTCACGGACTCCGCGAACGGGCAGCCCAATCCGGCGTCGTCGGTGCTCAAACTGCGTGGCAGCCAGTTGCAGCAGGTGGCCACCGAACTGCTCGTCGAGGTGGCCGGGCCCGACGCGCTGCCCGCCGACGGCGAAGGCATCGCGTCTCCGGACTGGGCGCAACACAGTGCGCCGCACTACCTGAACTACCGCAAGACATCGATCTACGGCGGCAGCAACGAGGTGCAGCGCAACATCATCGCGTCCACCATTCTGGGATTGTGAGGCAGCCATGGACTTTCAGTTGACCGACGAGCAGACACTGCTCCGCGACACCACCCGCGAACTGCTCTCACGCAGCTACGACCCGGAGAGCCGCAACAAGGTGATCGGCTCGGACCTGGGCTGGAGTCGCGAGGTATGGAGTCAGCTCGCCGACACCGGGATCCTCGGCCTCGGCGTCGACCCGGAGGAGGCGGGCCAGATCGAAATCATGGTCGTGCTCGTCGAGGCGGGGCGCCGGCTGGCCCCCGAACCGATCCTGCACGCCGCGCTCGCACCGGGTGCGCTGATCGCCGAGTTGGGCACCGACGCCCAGAAGGAACAGCTCGACGACGTCGCGGCCGGCCAGCGACTGCTGGCCTTCGCCCACCTGGAACCGGGCCACCGCGCGCCGACCGCGGACGTGGGCACCAAGGCTGAGCGGCAAGGCGATTCGTGGGTCCTGAGCGGGCGCAAGAACCCGGTGCTCGCCGGCGACTGCGCCGACGCCCTGGTCGTCAGCGCCGCCCTGCCGGACGGCGGCACGGGGCTGTTCCTGGTCGACGCGAGCGCGGTGACGCGCCACCCGTACCGGACCTTCGACGGACAACGCGGCGCGCAGGTCGACTTGGACGCCACACCGGCCGAGCCCCTCGGCGAAGGGGCGGACGCGTCGCCGGCGATCCGCGACGCCATCATCCGCATCCAAGCGGGACTGTGCGCCGAAGCGCTCGGCGCGATGGAGGAAGCGCTGCGCCTGACCACCGACTACCTCAAGACCCGCAAGCAGTTCGGCGTCACACTCAACAAATTCCAGGCACTCACCCAGCGCGCGGCCGACATGTACGTGTCGCTCGAACTGGCGCGCAGCATGAGCATGTACGCGTCGATGTCGATCGCGGACGGCAACATCGATCCGGTGATCGCCTCGCGGGCCAAGCTGCAGATCGGCCGCTCGGGCCGGCACATCGCCCAGGAGTCGATCCAGCTGCACGGCGGCATCGGTGTGACCGCGGAATACCCGGTCGCCCACTATGCCGCCCGGCTCACCGCGATCGAGCACACACTGGGCACGTCCGGCGACCACCTGCACAACCTGATCGACCACATCGGCGACTACGACCTGGCCCGTCTCTAGCGCATGGCAGCGCCCGCCACGCTCTCGGAAAGAGTTGTCGAGTTCCTGTCAGCCGGCACCCGTACCGGCATGCTCGGTTACGTTGCCGCCGACGGCCGGCCGCTGGTCGCGCCGGTGTGGTTCGTCTTGGACGCGGGACAGCTGGCGTTCAACACCGGCCGCGACACGTCGAAAGGCCGCGCCCTGCATCGCGATCCGCGAGTGGTGATGTGCGTCGACGATCCGCATCCGCCGTACTCGTTCGTTCAGGTGCAGGGGGTGGCGACGGTGAGCGAGGATCCGGCCGACGTGCTCGACATCGCCACCCGAACGGGCGCACGGTACATGGGCGCCGACCGCGCCGAGGAGTTCGGCCGCCGCAACTCCGCGCCCGGCGAACTGGTGGTGCGCCTGCGCCCGACCAAGGTCATCGCCGGTTTCGATATCAGCGACTGACGCCCCCGGCGCCCGCGGACCCGGTTATCGGCTCAGGCGGGTCGGGCCGCACCGCCGGGGTCCGCGCCGCGCGCCCCCTAACCCGACGCCTGCACCACCTCGGGCACCTGACTGGCCAGGTACTCTGCCAGCGCACCGATCGTCGGATAGTCGAAAACCGCTGTGGCGCTGATAGTGAACGCGCCACCGAACTGACCGTACAACCGGTTACGGAGCTCGACCGCCATCAGTGAGTCGGTACCCAGGTCCAGGAACCGGCTCGTCGCGGCGGGCGGCTGCGCGAGCCGCAGGAATTGCTGCACTTCCTGCTGCAGGAATTCCGTCAGGAAACTGACCCGCTCCGCCTCCGGGACCTCGTGCAGCTTCTTGAGCAACTCGCTGTCGCCGGGCGCAGTCCCGGCGTCGCTCGGCAACAAGTGGTCGAGAATCGGTGGGCGAGCACCGCCCAGCATCTTCGCGGCGCGCTGCCAATTGGCTTTGATGACGGTCGCCTGGCCCGTCCCGTGCGCGACGATCTCACCGAGCGCGTTGAGCGCCGCGGAGGGGTCCATCGAAACCAGGCCCTGCGCAGCGAGATTGGCGCGCGCTGCCTCCGAGGCGGCCATGCCGCCCTGCGCCCACGGACCGAAGTTCACACTGGTGGCGGGCAGGCCTTGCGCCCTGCGCTCCGCGACCAGCCCGTCGAGCAGCGCGTTGGCCGTCGCGTAGTTGGACTGCCCGGGTGAACCGAGCACGCTGGAAATCGACGAGTAGACGATGAAGAATTCGAGTTCGTCTTTTCTGGTCAGCCGGTGCAGGTTCCAGGACCCCAACGCCTTTGGCAGCAGGGTCGTCCGGAATCGGTCGACGCTCTGCTGCGGTAGCAGCGCGTCATCGAGCACGCCCGCCAGGTGCACGACGCCCGCCAGCGGCGGCAACTCCGCCCGGATCCGCTCCAGCAGTTCCTCGACCTCGGACTCGTCGCCAATGTCGGCCGCAAAGGTGTGGATCCGGCACCGGTAGCGCTCGGCGATGGCGGCGATCGCCTGTTGTGCGTCCGCGTCGGGCGCGCGGCGGCTGGTCAGGACGATGTCGCCGGCACCGAGTTGGGCCAGGTAGGACGCGGTGTGCAGGCCTAGCGCCCCGAGGCCGCCGGTGATCAGGTAGCTCCGATCACCCTGCGGCTGCAGCGGGCTCGGCATCTGCAGCACGATCTTGCCGATATGCCGCGCCTGCTGCATGCGGCGAAACGCCGTCTTCGCCTCGGTCAACGGGTAGATCTCGGCGGGCAGCGGCGCCCACTCGCCGCCGCCCAACCCATCGGACACCTCGCCCAGCAATCGCCGGATGCGCTCCGGGTCTTGCACGATCGTGCCGTCCAGCGCAACGACCTCGTAGGCGATGTCCGGCCGGGCCGCCGCCATCTGCGCATGCGTCCAGATGTCTCGCTTGGCGATCTCGGCGAAACGGCCATTGCGGGCGATGGCCCGCACGGTCGCTTCCACAAAGCCTTCGTTGGTAAGGCTGTTGAGCACGACGTCGACGCCCGCCCCGTCGGTGTCCGCGAGGATTTGGTCAGCGAAATCGGTTGTGCGCGAATCGTATATGTACTCGACACCTAACTTGCGCAGCGTAGCCCGTTTGTAGGTGCTGGCGGTGGCGAAGACGATCGCGCCCTGCTGCTGGGCCATCTGGATGGCGGCCAGTCCGACGCCACCGCTGGCGGCGTGGATGAGCACGCGGTCACCGGGCTTGAGTTGCGCCCAGTCGAACGCGAGCCGCACGGTGAGTGCTGCAGCCGGAATGGTGGCCGCCGCCACCGCGCCCAGCTCGTGCGGTACCGGCGCCAGCAGTTGGGCGGGCACGTTGATCCGGCTGGCAAACGCCCCCTGCATGAAGCCGAAGACACGCTCGCCGACCTCGAATCCGGCCACGCCGACGCCTATTTCGGTGACGATGCCGGAGAAGTCGCCGCCGATCAGCCCCGGATCGCCCGGGTAGAGGCCCAGCACGTTGAGCACATCCCGGAAGTTGAGACCGGCGGCCTCCACCCGGATCTGAACCTGCCCGGCATCCGGTGGCGGGACTTCCGTCTCGGCGAGACGCAAGTTGTCGATCGCGCCCCGTTCGGTCGGCGCCAGCACGTAATCGCCCGTGCGCGGTACGGCGAGATGACCACTGCGCGCCCAGGGCAGCAGCCTGGACGCCAGGAACTTCCCTTGCCGCAGTGCGAGTTCGGGTTCTTCCAGAGACGTGTCGGCCGCGCCGAGCAGCCCGCCCAGTGCGTGCACGGCCTCGTCGGATCCGTCGTGGTCGATCAGCCTGCAGCGCAGCGCCGGCTGCTCGGAGGTGATGGTGCGTCCCAGCCCCCACAGCGCCGCCTGCACGGGGTCGACCCGCTCACCGGATTCGGTCGCCACGGCCCGTTCCGTGACGATCCACAGTCCGCCGGGCAGTTTCACCGACTCTTCGGCCAGCAGCGTGTGCACGGCGCCCAGCAGATTGCCGATGTCTGTCTCCAGCCGCGCGGCGAACTCGTCGCTCGACTCCTCCGCGCCCGGTCGACCGGTGCCGCGCCAGACGACGCCGGTGATCGGGGCGCCGCTCTCCCGCGCTTGGTCGAAAAGCTGCCGCCAGTCCCGCGGCCCCATGGCCGGGCTGGACGGAACGCAACCCGGCAGCTCAGCCGCCAGCTCGTCGAATCCGGCGACCAGCCAAGTGCCACGGTCCTTTTCGCCCTGCCCCGTATCGGTGCTTGACGCCGGCGCGGGCACCTCGTGCCAGCCGAGGGTGTACAGCAGCCGGGCGACGTCGCCGCCAAGTCCGCGCAGCAACGCTTCGCGGGGCGCACGTTTGACGGTGAACTCGCGTATTCCGCCCAGGTGGCGGCCATCGCGATCCACGAAATCGAGGTCGAAGACCTGTGTTTCGCTCTCCATACCGCCGGCGCGCCACTTCGCCCGGCAGTAGAACCGCCGCGGCATCCGCTCGGCGAGCATCACCCGCCCGTAACGCAACGGCAGAAACAGGTCGGGAACCGCTCCCTGTTCGGTCGCCGCGAGAAGCGCGGGAAAGGCCGGGAAGGCGACGCCCGTGCACAGGTCGAGCAGTACCGGGTGGACCGGCTCGCTGCCCAACTGTTGGGCGAGTTCTTCACCGACGACGACGTCGCCGACCGCCTCGCCCTCGCCCACCCACAGCGACTTCAAGGAGGTGGACCAGGTGGGGCCCCAGGCGAGTTCCATGTCGGCGAAGGTGTCGAACAGCTGCTGGGGGCGGGTACGGTTCAACCGTTCGACCGCGGCGTCAACGGAATCCACCGGCTCGTCTTCGACGTTGGCGACTCCGGTGACGACGGTGCCGTCGGCGTTCAGCGACCATTCCGCGTCGCGGACGCCGTATGGCCGGCTGTGCACCTGGAAGGTCCACCCACCACGGTCCTCGGACGGATGTAAGGTCAGCTGCACCTCGCGAGAACTCTTGTCGGGCAGGATGATCGGCTCGTAGAAGAAGACGTTTTGGACCTGAGCCGGCGTCCCGACCGCGGCAAGGGCCATCGCCGCGTAGGTCGCTCCGGGAACGACAACGGTGCCATAGATGACGTGATGGGACAGCCACGGCTGCGATTTGACGGACAGCCGACTGGTGTACACGACATCACCGGAGGCCAGATCCTTCTCGCTGCCGAGGATTCCGGACACGCCGGCAGCCCGACCGTCGACGCTGGCGACACCGGACGTCTTGGGCCAGAAGTGGCGGCGCTGGAACGGATAGGTGGGCAGATCGAGTCTGCGGCCGGGTCGCTGGTAGACCGTGGCGAACTCGGGCCGGTGCCCGGCGACATAGGCCGCCGCCAGCGCATCGGAGATCTGACGCCGGGCGCCGGTGCCCTTGCGCAGGGAGGCGATCGCGCGTGGCGCCGCCGAATGTTCCGGCCAGACCTGCACCGCGGCCGCGGTCAGGATCGGTTGCGGGCCGATCTCCATCAGCACCGAGCAGCCCAGCGACGCCACCGTGCGCACGCTCTCGGTGAACTGCACCGGTTGGCGGGAATGCCGCCGCCAATATTGCGCGTCCAGCGGGGTTTCCGCGGTGAGCACCGCGCCGGTGCGGTTGCACACCAGCGGGCGGGTCGGGGTGGCGAACTGCAGCCGTGTCGCATACGCCTCGAATTCGTCGAGCACCGGCTCGAGCAATTCGGAGTGGAAGGCATGGCTGGTGTCCAGCCAGGTGCAGCGGATCCCGTCATCGCTGAAGGCACCGACGATCTGTTCCAGATCGGTACCCGGACCCGACAACACCGTATTGCGGCCGTTGTAGGCGGCAACCGAAACCCGGGAGAACCGCTTGGCGGCGTGCTCCACCTGCTCGGGGTCGGCGAACACCGCCACCATCCGGCCCCCCTCGGGCAGGCTGCCGAACAGCCGCCCGCGTTCGGCCATCAACCGCGCCCCGTCCTCGAGGCTGAACACTTCGGCCACACACGCCGCCGCGTACTGGCCGACGCTGTGCCCGAGGACCACGTCGGGCTCGAAGCCCCACGACTGCCACAACCGGGCCAGGCCCATCTCGATCGCGAACAGCGCCGGCTGCGCAAACGACGTGTGCTGCAACGTCTCTGCGGCGTCCCGGGCGGTGTCGAAGAGAACCTCCAACAATGGGCGCGGCAGCATCCCCTCGACCGCTTCCGCGCACCGCGTCACCGTCTCGGCGAACACCGGCTCGGAGTCGAACAGCTCGCGGGCCATCCCCGGGTACTGACTGCCCTGCCCGGTGAACAACCACGCCGTCTTCGGCGGGTCGCCGCACTCGCCGCGGACCACGCCCGGTCGCAGCCGGTTCTCGGCCAACTCGGCCAGCATCTCGCGGGCGCCCCGCACCGAGTCCACGACCAGCGCGGCGCGGTGTTCGAAGTGCGAACGGCCGACCCCGGCGGTCAAGCAGACATCGGCGATGTCGACGCCGGGGTGCGAGTCCAGCCAGGACCCGTATCGCTGCGCCAACGCCACCAACGCCTGCGGTGAGCGCGCCGACACGGGGAACACGCTGACGAATTCGGTTGAGGCGTCCGGCGCCGGTGTCGCCGCAAGGCCGTCCGTGGAGTCGCCGGTCACCGTTTCCGGCGGCGCCTCCTCGATCAGCACGTGAGCGTTCGTTCCGGTGAACCCGAACGAGCTCACCCCGGCCCGGCGCGGCCGGCCGTTGGCCTGCCAGGGCGTCGCCCTGTCGACTACCCGCACCGGCAGGGAATCCCATGGAATGTGCGGCGACGGATTCTTGAAGTGCAGGTTCTGCGGCAGCACCTCGTGCTGCAAGGACAGCACGACCTTGATCAGACCCGCGACTCCGGCGGCCGACTCGAGATGGCCGAGGTTGGTCTTCGCCGACCCGATCAGCAGGGGCCGGCCCGGATCCCGGTTGGCGCCGTAGACGGCCGCGGCGGCCTGCACCTCGATCGGGTCACCGAGTGAGGTGCCGGTGCCGTGCGCCTCGAGGTAATCGACCTCTCCCCCGCTCACTCCGGCGCGGGCCAGCGCCGCGGAGATAAGCCGTTGCTGCGCACCGCCATTGGGGACCGTCAGACCGCTCGAGGCGCCGTCCTGGTTGACCGCGCTGCCCCGGATGACCGCGCAGATGCGGTCGCCGCTGCGTTGCGCATCGCTCAGCCGCTTGAGCACGAGAATTCCGCATCCTTCGCTGCGCACGTAGCCGTCGGCGGCGGCGTCGAAGGTCTTGCACCGTCCGTCGGGCGACAGCATCCTGGCTCGTGAGGCGGCGACGATGGATTCCGGGCTCAGCAGGACGTTGACGCCGCCGGCCAGCGCGAGATCGCAGTCGCCGGAGTGCAATGCCTGGCAGGCCTGATGGACGGCGACCAGCGACGAGCTGCACGCGGTGTCGACCGCCACCGCCGGCCCTTCCAGCCCGAGCGCGAAGGCGACTCGGCCAGCGATCGCGTTGAGCGCATTGCCGGTGATGAAGTGCGCTTCGATGCTTTCGACCGAGTCTCGCGACAACAGGTGCGAATACTCGTTGGCGGCCACGCCCACGAAGATGCCGCTTCGGCTGCCCCGCAACGCGGCCGGGGAATACCCGGCCCGTTCCAGTCCTTCCCAAGCGATTTCGAGCATCAGCCGCTGCTGCGGATCTATCCACACGGCCTCCCGCGGGGAGATTCCGAAGAACTCGGGATCGAATCCGCCGATCCCGTCGAGGAATCCGCCGCTGCGGCTGTAGATCTTGCCCGGCGTCTCCGGGTCGGGGTCGTAGTACTCGTCGATCTCGAAGCGGTCGTCCGGGATCTCCCGGATCGCGTCGACACCGCCGGACAGCACCTCCCAATAGCCTTCGGGATCGGGCGAGGCCGGAAAGCGGCATGCCACAGCGACGATCGCGATCGGCTCGTCGGCGGGTCCGGCCGCCACCGACGCCGGCCGGGCACCCGCCTTGGCGCTCGCCTGCGCGTTGAGACCGAGCACGTCGTCGAGCAGGTAAAGCGCCACGTCGGCCACCCGCGGATAGTCCATTGCGAGGGTGGCCGGCAGTTCCCTGCCGACCGCATGCTCGACTCGGCGCCGTAATTCGACGGCCATCAGCGAATCCATGCCGAGGTCGAAAAACCCGGCCTCCTCGCGAATCTCCGCCGCGTCGATCCGTGTCACCTCGGCGACGACGTCGCGCAGGTAGTCCACCAGCAGCTTCTTCCGCTGCTGCACCGGGGCGTGGGTAAGCTGTTCGACCAGCCGGGTGTTCCCGGACGGTGACGGCACCGGGACCGACTCGGGCAGCTCCCCGCCCAGCTCGTCGAGGAATGCGCGCCGGCCCGCCTGCTGATAGAGCGGCAGGAAGCGGGCCCAGTCGATCCGGGCCACCACACCGTGCGTGGCGGAAGCCGCGACGAGGTCGGCCATTCCGGCCAACGCGTCTGCGGGTGGCAGTGTGCGGACCCCGCGTTGCTCCAGGCGCGCGCGGGCCTCCTCGTCGGCCATCCCGGCCGCCCACGGGCCGAAGTTGACGCTGACCGCCGGCACGCCCTGCTCGCGCAGCCGCCAGGACAATCCGTCGAGGAAGGCGTTGGCCGCGCCGTAGGCGGTCTGGCCGAAGCTGCCCCAGACCGAGGCGATCGAGGAGGTGCTCAGGAAGAAGTCCAGCGACAGCTCCGCGGCAGCCTCGCTCAAATTCCAAGCGCCCCAGACCTTGCCCGCGAACACGCGATCCACTTCGGCGTCGTCCAAGGCCCGCAGCGGCGTGGTGCCCATCTCGCCCGCGGCGTGGACGATGCCCGCCAGCGGCGGCAGTTGGGCCTCGACCGTGGCCAGCAGGCGGGCGACGTCGTGCGGATTGGCGACATCGGCCGCGATGACCCGGATTTCACAGTCCGACCTTTCCCGGATGGCATCGACGCGTTGCTGCGCCGCAGCACTGGGCGCTCGCCGGCTGGTCAGCACCAGGTGGCGGGCGCCGCGGTCGGCCAGGTACCCGGCGACTTCCAATCCGACGCCGCCCAGCCCGCCGGTCACCAGATAGGTTGCCCCATCGCGCAATACGAGCGGCACCGCGGTCGGCTGCCCCGCCCGCCGGGTCAGCCGGGGAACGAAGACGCCGCCGTCTCTCAGCGCGATTTGATCTTCGCCCCGCGGTCCGGCCGCGACCTGACCGATCAGCCGGCTCCACTCGTCGGCTCCGCCGTCGGACAGGTCTGCCAGCCCGCCCCACAGCTGTGGGTGTTCCAGGGATGCGGCGCGCCCGAATCCCCACAGACAAGATTGCGCCGGCGACACGGTGTCGGCGTCGGTAACGCGTTGCGCACCGCGGGTGATCAACCAGATGGGGGCGCGCAGTTCGGCGGCGGCCGCGGCACGGAAGAGTCGGCGCGTTCCGCTCAGGACGCGGTGTTGCATCCGCAGCAGTGAGCGCATCGACGGCGCCGCATCCGCTTCGAGCGCCGCGCAGTTCAGGATCCGTGGCGTCGATTCGCCTGCCGCCGTTGCGCGTAGCTCCGCTTCGAGCCGTTTCTCGTCGGCTTCTGACACCGGCAGCCCGACGATCCGAAACGGCCGGCCCTGGGCGGTCAGCTCGTCGGTCAGCGGCGCGACCGCCTCGGTGTCATCGCTGATCAGCAGCCACTCGGAGCCCGCGCCGGCGTCCGCGCGTGCGGCCGCCACAGCGCTTTTCTCCCAGCGGATCTCGTAACGAGCGTCCGCGATGGATTGGGTCTCCCGTTGCTGGTTGTGTTGTGCGGCAAGCCTGGCCAGCACGTCGGTGGTCTGCCGGTCGGCGTTCGGACCGTCGAGCAGTGCGGCGAGTTCCTCGATCCGGCCGTCCTCGAGAAGCCGGACCGCGTCGGTGCGCGCGGCGGCGGTTTCGGCGACGGCCGCGGTGGCCGGGGCGTCCTTGTCACGAAACCAGTACCGGCGATGCTGGAACGGATAGGTGGGCAGGTCAAGCTTGCGGGTGGGTCCCCGCTGCAGAGCGCCGAAGGCCGGCAGGTGGCCGCAGATGTAGGCGTTGGCAAGGGCTTCGGTGATCTGGCGGTGGTCGGCGCCGTTTCGGCGCAGCGAGGCGATCGCGCGGGGCGCGGTGGCCGGATCGGGCCACGCCCGCAGAGCGGAGGCGGTAAGCACCGGTTGCGCGCCCACCTCGAGGAGGACCGCGCAGCT
>NZ_LZJM01000023.1:0-510 GCF_001667665.1 Mycobacterium sp. E342 | reverse complement strand
GGGGTGGTCGGGGAACTCTATGTGGCCGGTCATGGTGTGGGGGTGGGGTATTGGGGCCGCTCACCGTTGACCGCGTCCCGGTTTGTGGCGTGTCCCTTCACCGGGGCACCGGGGGCACGGATGTATCGCACCGGGGATTTGGTGTGCTGGGGCCCCGATGGGCAGCTGCGCTATGTGGGGCGCGCCGATGAGCAGGTCAAGATCCGTGGGTATCGCATCGAGTTGGGTGAGATCCGCACCGCCCTGGCCAATGTGGATGGGGTGGGGCAGGCGGTGGTGGTTGCCCGCGAGGACCACCCCGGCGACAAACGCCTGATCGGCTATGTCACCCAATCCGCTTCGGGGACCGTGGATCCGGTCGCCATCCGCACCCAACTCGCGCAGCGGTTGCCGTCTTATATGGTGCCCGCCGCGATCGTGGTGCTCGAGACGTTGCCGTTGACGGTCAACGGCAAACTCGACACCCGCGCCCTACCCGCCCCCGACTACACCGGTGCTCCTTATCGCGCC
>NZ_LZJM01000022.1:0-59422 GCF_001667665.1 Mycobacterium sp. E342 | reverse complement strand
CGGCGGTCATGATGTCCAGGTTGCCCGCATAGGGGGGCAGGTAATCGCCGGCGCCCTCGACCTCGACGAACGTGGTGACCACCGCCTGACCGCCGGAGTTGAGCGACGGCTCGTCGAACTGCGGCTCGTTGAGCAGCCGGTATCCGGGCACATAGGTCTGCACCTCGGCCACCACGTTCGTCGAGGTCGAGGGCGCCGGCGATTACCTGCCCCCCTATGCGGGCAACCTGGACATCATGACCGCCGCGGCGACCAAGGTCGGCGAGGAGATCGCCAAGGAAACGCTGTCGGTGGCAGGAGGCACACGATGAGCACGCAGGACATTTTCTTCAATCCGATGTGGGATGTGCGGCTGACCGACACGTCGCTGCGCGACGGGTCGCATCACAAGCGCCACCAGTTCACCAAAGACGAGGTGGGCGCGATCGTTGCCGCGCTGGACGCCGCGGGGGTGCCGGTCATCGAGGTCACCCACGGCGACGGGCTGGGCGGGTCGAGCTTTAACTACGGGTTCTCCAAGACCCCGGAGCAGGAGCTGATCAAGCTGGCCGCCCAGACCGCCACAGAGGCCAAGATCGCGTTTTTGATGCTGCCCGGGGTGGGCACCAAGGAGGACATCAAAGAGGCCCAGAACAACGGCGGGTCGATCTGCCGGATCGCCACCCATTGCACCGAGGCCGACGTGTCGATCCAGCATTTCGGGCTGGCCCGCGAACTCGGGCTGGAAACGGTCGGGTTCTTGATGATGTCCCACACGATCTCCCCGGAGAAACTGGCCGCCCAGGCCCGCATCATGGCCGACGCGGGCTGCCAATGCGTCTACGTGGTCGACTCGGCCGGGGCGCTGGTCCTCGAAGGGGTGCGCGACCGGGTGGCCGC
The DNA here is from genome assembly GCF_001667665.1 of Mycobacterium sp. E342. NCBI lineage: Bacteria > Bacillati > Actinomycetota > Actinomycetes > Mycobacteriales > Mycobacteriaceae > Mycobacterium > Mycobacterium sp. E342. Next base: position 58,543 of record NZ_LZJM01000022.1, on the reverse strand, counting down.
GCTGGTCGCCGAACTCGGCGACGACGCCCAGGTGGGCTTCCACGGCCACGAAAACCTCGGCCTCGGCGTCGCGAACTCGGTGGAGGCGGTCCGCGCGGGCGCCAAGCAGATCGACGGCTCGTGCCGCCGGTTCGGGGCCGGGGCCGGCAACGCCCCCGTGGAGGCGCTCATCGGGGTGTTCGACAAGATCGGCGTCAAGACCGGCATCGACTTCTTCGACATCGCCGATGCCGCCGAAGAAGTCGTCGCCCCGGCCATGCCCGCCGAATGCCTGCTGGACCGCAACGCCCTGATCATGGGCTACTCCGGGGTCTACTCCAGCTTCCTCAAACACGCCATCCGCCAATCCGAACGCTACGGCGTACCCGCCCACCAACTGCTACACCGCGCCGGCCAACGCAAACTCATCGGCGGCCAAGAAGACCAACTCATCGACATCGCACTCGAAATCAAACGCGAGCAAGAAAGCGGCACGGCTGCCGCCAAGTAGCCGCCCTTGAAGCGCACAGGTGACGCAAAGGAACCGGGAGTAGCCTGGCGCGCATGAGCAAATCCAACACAGTCGGCGCCCGTCGCCGCGGGCTGTACGGCCTGCTCGCCGGGGGGCTACTAACCGTTACCGCCGCCGCGGTGATCGCGGTGCCTTTGGCGGGCACAGCCAGCGCGGCTCCGCAGTGCAATCAGACCGTCGGTAATTCGATCGACTCGTACCTGAAGCAGCATCCCGCGCTCCACCAGCAGCTGCAGGCCAAGTCACAGGCCGAGGGCGGCAACGGCAACGTCATGGACTACCTGAATCGGCATCCGGACGTCCGGCAGCACCTGATCGACCTGTCGCAGCAGTGCGCGCCCTAGTGAGTCGGCCTCGTCGGTGAACGCCGTGGCGGACGCGCGGGAACGTTCGCCATTGACGAAAAAGTAGAACACGTTCTAGCGTCTATGCGTGTTCTCTGATCCCCTCACCGCCGCGATCGCCGACGCCGAGAAGCTCGTCGCCGACGCGCCGTTCATCGAGACCGAAGCCGACCTGCTCGAAGGGCTGCAGTATCTGGCCGGCTGTATCTCGGCCTGCATACACCTCGCCGTCGATTACGACCGAGACCATCCGTTCCTGCAGTCGGGCACCGGGCCGTTCACCAAGATGGGCCTGGACAACCCCGACACCCTGTACTTCGGCACTCGCGTGCACGCCAACCACGAGTACGTCGTCACCGGCCGGCGCGGGACCACGACCGACCTGAGCTTCCAGTTGCTCGGCGGCGAGTACACCGACGACTTCGTGCCCGTCAGCCAGGCCGCGTTCGACGACCGGGAACTCGAGATCGCACCCGACGGCAGCTTCGAATGGCGGGTGACACCCACCAGCCCCGGGCAGTTGGTGATCCGCGAGGTCTACGGCGACTGGGCGGCGCAGCGCGGCACGCTGGCCATCGCGCGGACGGACACCGCGGGCACCGCGCCGCCGCCGTTGACTCGTGCGCTCATCGAAAAGCGGTACGCCACAGCGGGAAAGCAGCTCGTCCAGCGGGTGAAAACCTGGCTGCAATTCCCGCAATGGTTCTACCTCGACCTTCCGGTCAACACCCTGACGGCTCCGCGCCTGACCCCGGGCGGACTGGCCACCCAGTACTCGTCGGTCGGGCACTTCGACCTGCGACCGGATCAGGCGATGGTGATCACCATCCCGGTCTCCGACGCGCCCTACCTCGGCTTCCAGCTTGGCAGCCTGTGGTACATCTCGCTGGACTACATCAACCACCAGACCTCGCTGAACAACACTCAGGCGCAGGCGGATCCGGACGCCCATGTGCGCATCGTGGTCGCCGACCAGAACCCGGGCGTGACCAACTGGGTCGAGACCCTGAACCACCGGCGCGGCTTCCTGCAGTTCCGCTGGCAGCGCGTGTCGCGTGAGCTCTCCGAGGCCGACGGTCCCACCGTCGAGCTCGTCGACCTCGACAAGGTAGCCGCCGCGTTGCCGTACTTCGAACACAACAAGATCTCCGAGGACGACTGGCGCGCCCGAATTGCGCTGCGCCACCAACAAATTCAGGCAAGGATGCTGGGATGACGAAGCTGCTCGACGGCAAGGTAGTGGTGATCAGCGGCGTCGGCCCCGGTCTGGGCACGACGCTGGCGCACCGGTGCACTCGAGAAGGGGCCGACCTGGTGCTGGCCGCCCGCACCCCGGAGCGTCTCGACGACGTCGCCAAGCAGATCGCCGACCTCGGCGGCCGGGCGACGACGGTGCGCACCGACATCACCGAAGACGACCAGGTGAGCAACCTCGTAGACGCCACGATGGAGGCCTACGGCAAGGTCGACGTGCTGATCAACAACGCGTTCCGGGTGCCGTCGCTGAAACCATTCTCGGGTACCAGCTTTCAGCACATTCGCGACGCGATCGAACTCAGCGCGCTGGGCGCACTGCGGCTGATCCAGGGCTTCACGCCGGCGCTGGCCGAGTCGAAGGGCTCGATCGTCAACGTCAACTCCATGGTGCTCCGGCATTCGCAGGCGAAGTACGGCGCCTACAAGATGGCGAAGTCCGCGCTGCTGTCCATGTCGCATTCGCTGGCCACCGAACTGGGCGAGCATGGGATCCGCGTCAATTCCGTTGCACCCGGATATATCTGGGGCGAGACACTGCAGAGATACTTCAACCACCAGGCCGGCAAGTACGGCACCACGGCCGAGCAGATCTACGCCGCCACCGCGGCGAACTCCGACCTGAAGCGCCTGCCCACCGAGGACGAGGTGGCCTCGGCGATCCTTTTCCTGGCCAGCGACCTGTCCAGCGGCATCACCGGACAGACGCTCGACGTCAACTGCGGGGAGTACCACAACTGATGTCCGACCGCACCGATATCGGCACCGTCGACGAGCTGCACGCATCGGCCACCAAGGTAACGGGGCTCGACGACTTCGGGTCCAACGACGACAACTATCTCGAGGCACTGGAGGTGCTGCTGGACTCCTACCGGCGCGAAGCCGGCCTTACGGTGTTGGGCAGCAAGATGAACCGGTTCTTCCTGCGCGGTGCGCTGGTGGCCAGGCTGTTGTCCGAGTCGTCGTGGAAGCAGTACCCGCAGCACTCCGAGGTGGTGATCGAGCGCCCCATCTTCGTCACCGGCCTGGTGCGCACCGGGACGACCGCGCTGCACCGGCTGCTGGGTGCCGATCCCGCGCATCAGGGCCTGCACATGTGGCTGGCCGAGTTCCCGCAGCCGCGCCCGCCGCGCGAAACCTGGGAGTCGCATCCGCTCTATCGCCAACTCGACGCGCAGTTCAACCAGCACCACCAGGAGAACCCCGGCTACACCGGCCTGCATTTCATGGCGGCCTACGAGCTCGAGGAATGCTGGCAGTTGCTGCGGCAGTCGGTGCATTCGGTGTCCTACGAGACGCTGGCACACCTCCCCACTTACGCGCATTGGCTGTCCGAACAGGACTGGACGCCGTCGTATCGACGGCACCGCAAGAACCTCCAGCTGATCGGGCTCAATGACACCGAAAAGCGTTGGGTGCTGAAGAATCCCAGCCATCTGTTCGCGTTGGACGCCTTGATGGCGACCTATCCCGACGCGCTGGTGATTCAGACGCACCGGCCGGTCGAGACGATCATGGCGTCGATGTGCTCGCTGGCCCAGCACACCGCCGAGGGGTGGTCGACCACGTTCGACGGAGCCCAAATCGGTGCTGACGCAATGGACACCTGGTCGCGAGGGCTGGAGCGGTTCAACACCGCCCGCGCCAAGTACTCGCCGTCCCAGTTCTACGACGTCGACTACAAGGAACTGATCGCCGATCCGATCGGCACGGTGGCCGACATCTACCGGCATTTCGGTTTGACGCTGACCGACGACGCGCGCGCGGTGATGGAAAAGACGCACGCCGCCAGCCAGTCCGGCGAGCGCGCGCCGAAACACCGTTATTCGCTGGCGGATTACGGGCTGACCGTGGAAACGGTCAAGGAGCGGTTCGCCGGGCTGTAGAAGATCAGTCCTCTTCGGGCACCGGCTCGCCCAGATAGCCTTCGGCGACGGCATGCTCGATGCTGTCGCTCAATTTGGGGCATGAGCGGGTGCGTGCGGTATCGCCACCGGAGTTGCGCACCTCGGTGAAGTGCGCGCAGCGCTGCCACGCCTCGGTGTTCCATTGCACCGCGGTGTGACCCGGGCCGAGCCTGCGCACGGTGACCGTGACATGGCAGAACCGGCAGTCGACCGGCAGCAGCCCCGAGCTGAGGTAGCGCTCCCGGTCGGCTCGGCTGGCCTCGGCGACGGCCGCGGCGCGTTGCGGATCGTTACTGAAATCCCTTGACTTCGACCATGATCCAGAGCCGCCATCGCGGGCGGGCTTGTCCTCGTGATCGTGCCCGTCGCCGTGCAGCAACAACATCGACCGAGCGAGCCGATCGACGTCAGGAACTGCCGGCTGATCGTCGGGCATGGGCGTCAGTGCTGGTCCGCGGGAACGTCTTCGGTCTCTTTGGCCTTCAGGTTCTCTTCGACCTCGGCGTTCCAGTACTCGTTGGCGCGCGTGGTGTCCACTTCGATCTCGAAGCGTTCCACCATTTCCGGCTGGATGTCGGCGACATCGACATAGAACTGCTGATACCAGCGGCGCAGCTGATAGACGGCGCCGTCCTCTTCGACCAGCAGGGGGTTGTCGATGCGGGTCTTGTGCTTCCAGATCTCGACGTCCTGCAGGAACCCCTTGCTGACGCCTTCGGTGAACACCCGCGACAATTTGTCGGTCATCGCTTCGTCCATGCCCTTGGGCTTTTCGACGATGACTCCCCACTGCAGCACGAAGGAATTCTGCGTCACCGGGTAGTGGCAGTTGATCAGGATCGACTCGGCCTTGTAGCCCCCGTAGCTGTTGTGCAGCCAGTTGATCATGAACGACGGCCCGAAGTAGGACGCCTCCGAGTCCAAGTGCGCTTCGCCGTAGGAGGTGCCCAGGTCGTTGACGTCCGGCCGGCCCACGTTGTGCAGGTACTGCGACGCGATGTGACCCTCGAAAACGTTCTTGAAGTAGGTGGGCAGACCGAAATGGATGTAGAAGAAGTGCGCCATGTCGGTGACGTTGTCGATGATGTCGCGGCAGTTCGACCCCTCGATGAGGATGCGGTTCCACCGCCACTCGGTCCACTCGTCGCTATGCGCTTCCGGGATATCCGGAATCCGGACCGCGGGGTCCGGCGGATTCTGTTCGTGGTCGTGCCAGACGAAGAGCAGGCCGCCACGCACATCGGTCGTCCAGGAGCGGGTGCGCGCGGTCTTGGGCGTGCGCTTCGCGTACGGCACCAGCTTGCAGCGGCCGTCACCGCCCCAGCGCCAGTCGTGGAACGGGCAGGCCACCTCGTCGCCCTTGATGGTGCCCTCCGACAGGTCACCGCCCATGTGCCGGCAGTAGCCGTCCAGCACCTTCAGGTCCCCCTGAGAGTCGGCGAACACGACCAGCTTGGTGCCGAACGCCTCGACCGAGTGCGGCTTACCGTCCTGGAAGTCCTTCGCGACGCCCAGGCAGTGCCAGCCGCGCGCATACCTCGTCGGCAGCGCACCCGGGTCGATCTCCCGGATGCCGACCGCTTTGGTGTCGGTACTCACCTGTCACCTCCAAGTCGCGAGCCCTCTAACTAGAACACGTTACAGTTTTGCGGTAGGGGCGCGCAATGACGGCGAGTTTGGCTGGGCTTTCCCGACGAGCATGCGCGCTCGGGGTATATCTAGACGATGCCGCTGTTTGCTTTCGAGGGGCGGGCGCCGCGGGTCGATCCCACCGCGTTCGTGGCCCCCACCGCCACCCTGATCGGCGACGTTGTCGTCGAGGCCGGTGCCTCGGTGTGGTTCAACACCGTGCTGCGCGGCGATTACGGGCCCATTGTGGTGCGGGAGGGCGCCAACGTGCAGGACGGGTCGGTGTTGCACGCGCCGCCCGGCATCCCGGTCGACATCGGGCCGGGCGCCACAGTGGCGCACATGTGTTGCATCCACGGGGTGCACGTCGGGTCCGAGGCCCTGATCGCCAACCATGCCACCGTCCTCGACGGCGCGGTGATCGGTGCGCGCAGCCTGATCGCGGCCCACTCGCTGGTGACGGCCGGCACTCAGATCCCGGCCGGCATGCTGGCGGTAGGCGCGCCGGCGCAGATCAAGGGCCCGGTCGCCGGAACGGGCGCGGAGATGTGGGTCAAGGTGAATCCGCAGGCGTATCGCGAACTGGCGCAGCGGCACCTGGCCGGGCTCGAGCCGCTCTAGACCTTTCGGGCCGACGCGGCCGCGCGGTCCATTTCCCAGTACGCGCGCAGGGCGGTCAGTTTGCCGTCGTCGTCGGCCTTGTACGTGAAGACGCCTTCCGCGGTCACCTGGTAGTCACCATGGGTGATGAGGATGTGCCCGACGTTGGCTTCCTCATTGCCGCACTGATAGGTGTCGCGGAAGACGAATTCGATCCTCGTCGTGGGCGCGATGGCCTTGTCCCAGAACGCCGAGATCGCGTCGCGCCCGCGATGCCCCTTGCCTTCGGGGTCGAAGGCCGACGGCCCGATCGGGTCCTCCACGATGGCGTCGTCGGCGAACACCGCCAGCCACGAGTCTTTGTCCCTGGCGATGACCGCCTCGCGTGAGCGCCGGCCGGCCTCGTGCGCCGGGTGCTCAGCCATCGGCGCCGCTCTCCCCCGCAAGCGGGAGGTACCCGCACCTCATCGCTGCGTCCCCCTCGCCGCTTCGCGGCTGGGGGTGCCCCCACTGCATCGTCGCCGGCTGGTCACGCGCGGACTTCTTCCGGCGTGGGCTTGTCCGCGCCGACCACCCACATGGAGTAGTACTGCGAGCCGCCACCGTAGGCGTGCCCCAAGGCCTTGCGCGCGCCCCGCACCTGGTGATCGCCACCCTTGCCCATCACCTGAATGGCCGCCTCGGCGAACCGGATCAGGCCCGAGGCGCCGATCGGGTTCGACGACAACACACCGCCCGAGGGATTGACCGGCAGCCGCCCGCCGATCGCCGTTTCGCCGGCTTCGGTGAGCTTCCAGCCCTCGCCTTCGGGCGCAAAACCGAGGTTTTCCAACCACATCGGCTCGAACCACGAGAACGGCACGTAGATCTCGGCGGCGTCGATCTCGTCGATCGGGCTGGTGATCCCGGCCGCCTTCCACAGCGCGGCGGCCGCGTCCCGCCCGGCCTGCGGGCTGACCTGGTCGCGGCCGGCGAACTGCAGCGGCTCGGTGCGCAGCGCGGTCGCATGGATCCAGGCCACCGGTTGTCCTTGTGCCAGACGGGCTTCGGCCGCCTCTTCATTGCCGATCACGACCGCGGCGGCACCGTCGGACGACGGGCAGGTCTCGTCGTAGCGGATGGGGTCCCAAAGCATCGGCGACTGCATCACCTTCTCGACGGTGATGTCGGGCTGGTGGAGATGGGCCAGCGGATTGCGGGCCCCGTTGAGCCGATCCTTGACGGCCACGATGGCGCCGATGTTCAACGGTGCGCCCGAACGGCGGATGTATGACCGCACGTGTGGCGCGAAATACCCGCCCGCGCCGGCGCCGACCGGTTTGATGAAGGGGATCGGAATCGACAACGCCCACATGGCGTTTGACTCCGACTGCTTCTCCCAGGCCATCGCCAGCACGCGCCGGTACTTGCCGGACTGCACCAGGCTGGCGGCCACCACCCCGGTGGACCCGCCGACCGAACCCGCGGTGTGCACCCGGATCAGCGGCTTGCCGGTGGCCCCCATGGCATCCGCCATGAACAGCTCCGGCATCATGACGCCCTCGAAGAAGTCGGGCGCCTTGCCGACGACGACGGCGTCGATGTCGTCGAAGGTGGAGCCGGAGTCGGCCAGCGCACGGTCGATCGCCTCGCGCACCAGGCCGTTCATCGAGACGTCTTGCCGCTTCGCGACGTACTTCGTTTGTCCGGTACCGAGTACCGCGGCGAGGTTGGGGCCCGCACCGGCCATTAGTTCTTTCCTTCCATGACCGCGACCAGGTTCTGCTGCAACGCGGGCCCGCTGGTGGCGTGCGCGAGCACCCGCTCGGCTGACCCATTCCAGATATGTTGCGCCGCAAAGCCGATGCGCTCGAGGCCGGCGACGAACATGGGGTGGGCGGCCAGCGCGCCGCCCGACGGATTGACCTTGGTCGGCCCCGGTATCCGGATGGCGTCGGCGATGATCAGGTGCTGGTGGGTGAAGGGCGCGCAGATCTCCGCGACGTCGAGCTTGTCGGTCCTGCCGCCCGTGGCCGCCTGAGCCGCCGCCCTGGTTGAGGCCGATTCGGTGAGGTCACGCGCGCCCAGCGACGGGGTTTCGATGCGGTGCTCGATTCCCGTAATCCAGGCGGGGTTTTCGCGAAGCTCTTTCGCCCGCTCGCCGGCCGCCAGCACGATGGCGGCGGCGCCGTCGGTGATCGGCGCGATGTCGTGGCGCCTCAGCGGCTCGGCGAAGAACGGCCTTTCGAGCAACTCCGCGACGCTGATCGAGCCCTCCACGTTGTCGACCCGGCGGGCATTTGCGAAGGAATCAAAGGCGACACGCGCCATCTGCTCTTCGGTCCACTTGCCGGTGTCGAGCCCGATTCGGGCTTGCAGGCCCGCGATCGACACCGAGTCCGGCCACAGCGGCGCCACGGTGTACGGGTCGGTCTGCCGCGACAGGATCTGCCGCAGAATCCCGGCCGAAGATTTCCCGAAGCCGTACACCAGTGCGGTGTCGACCTCACCGGTCAGCAGCTTGATGTAGGCCTCGTAGAGGGCCCAGGCCGCGTCCATCTCGACGTGCGATTCGTTGATCGGCGGGATGGCGCCGATCGAGTCGATCGCCGAGATGAACGAAAACGCCCGCCCGGCAAGGTAGTCCGACGATCCCGAGCACCAGAAGCCGATGTCGGCCTTGGTGATTCCGAGGTCTTCGTAGAGTTGGGCGAAGCACGGCATCAACATCTCGACGCCATTGGTGGTGCCGTCGGTGCGGCGGACGTGTGGGGCGTGGGCGAAGCCGACGACCGCAACGTTGCGAGCGCTCATTTGATAGGTAGGCCCTTTACAGGTGGTGCTTGTAGGTGTCGTAGTCGGCGTCGGGTTCCCCGGTCGGCCGGAAGTACTCGATGTTGTCGATGCCAAAGCCCCACTCCTCGCGGGGTTTCCACACCGCCTCCACGCGCATGCCCATCCGCACTTCGTGCGCGTCGATATCCGCGACCAGATGTAGGAACGGGATGTCCGCTCCGTCGAGCAGCACGTAGGCCGCCACGTACGGCGGCTTGATGCGCTGGCCCTGGAACGGGATGTTGATGATCGCGAACGTCGTCACGGTGCCCTTGTCCGGCAACTCGACGAATTCGGTGGTGGGTTGGCCGGTGGCCGGGTCCGCGCCGTGGGGCGGGAAGTAAACCTTGCCCTCTTCGCCGTTGGCGCCTCTGGTCCGCGCGCCCAGCAGCTTGCCCTGCGCGATGGCGCGCAGGTAGGCGCTTTCCTCGTGCGACGCCGTGTGCTGAATCGTCAGCGAGATCGGCGTGACGATCATGGTCACCGGGTCTTGTTCTCCCGCAGCCTGTTCGGACACGGGTTCGGTTTCCTCGCCGAGGGCGAAGTACGCGATGTCGGTGATGGCGCCCACCGGCTCGTCGACCCAGTGCACGTGCACCCGCGAACCGGTCTTGATGGCCTTGGGCTCACCCGCATCGACGGCGTGCATCAGCGGGGTGTCCGCGCCGTCGAGCTTGATCAGCGCCCAGGCGAACGGGCGGTCCAGAGGCTGGCCCGCCAACGGCTCCGGTTGCCATGTCCAGGACACGACGGTGCCGACGCTGGACACCGGTACCATCTCGCCCAGCGGCTCATAGGTAACCGGGTCGTATTCCGCCGGTGGCACGTGCACCCGGCCATCGGATCCGCGCACCCCGAGGATGTGGCGTTCACGCAGTGCGGTGAAGAACTTGCTTAGCGTGGGGCCGACCGAACGGGTGTAGTCGAAAGACAACGTCAGTGGCGCGGAGAGCGGTGGCTCAGGGTGATCCGTCAAGGTCGGGCTGCTCGAGCTGGCTGTCACGCCATCGAGTAGAACAGGTTCTAAGAACGGTTTCAACATCGGGTCGCCGGAAGGGTCAATGACTATGAAGCTGGGGTTGCAGCTCGGGTATTGGGGCGCTCAGCCGCCGGAGAATCACGCGGAGCTCGTCGCTGCGGCCGAGGACGCCGCGTTCGACGCGGTCTTCACCGCCGAGGCGTGGGGTTCGGACGCGTACACGCCGCTGGCGTGGCTGGGTGCGTCGACGCGCCGGCTCCGCCTGGGCACTTCGGTGATCCAGCTGTCCGCGCGCACCCCGACCGCAACCGCGATGGCCGCGCTCACGCTCGACCACCTGTCCGGGGGTCGGCACATCCTCGGGCTCGGAGTCTCCGGCCCGCAGGTGGTGGAGGGCTGGTACGGGCGCCCGTTCCCCAAACCGCTGGCCCGCACCCGTGAGTACATCGACATCATGCGGCAGGTGTGGGCCCGGGAAAATCCGGTGACCAGCGACGGGCCGCACTACCCGCTGCCGCTGACCGGGGAGGGGACGACCGGCCTGGGCAAGGCGCTCAAGCCCATCACCCACCCGTTGCGCGCCGACATCCCGATCATGCTGGGCGCCGAGGGGCCGAAGAACGTGGCGCTGGCCGCCGAGATCTGCGACGGCTGGCTGCCCATCTTCTACACGCCGCGGATGGCCGACACCTACAACGAATGGCTCGACGAGGGGTTCGCACGGCCCGGTGCGCGGCGCAGCCGCGAGGACTTCGAGATCTGCGCGACCGCGAACATCGTCATCACCGACGACCGCGCCGGCGCGTTCGCGGCCATGAAGCCCTACCTGGCCCTCTACATGGGCGGCATGGGCGCCGAGGACACCAACTTCCACGCCGACGTGTACCGCCGGATGGGCTACGCCGAGGTGGTCGACGACGTGACCAAGCTGTTCCGCAGCAACCAGAAGGACAAGGCCGCCTCGATCATCCCCGACGAGGTCGTCGACGACGCCGCGATCGTCGGCGACATCAACTACGTCCGTGAGCAGGTCAAGGTCTGGGAAGCCGCCGGCGTGACCATGATGGTGGTCAACGGACGCAACGAGGCGCAGATCAGGGAGCTCGCCACGCTGGTCTAGCCGATCCTTGCCAGAGGATTAGAACGCGTTCTAGTGTGGCGATCGCAAGCGCGGCGAAGCCGGGCACAGCGGGTCGCCACGAGAACAGGAGACCGGATGACAGCCTCGCAGCACACCATCGCGGGCACGGTACTCACGATGCCGGTGAAGATCCGCCAGGCAAATCAGCACATGGCGATGTTCTCCGTCGACGCCGACGCGGCGCAGCAGATGATCGACTACAGCGGCCTGCGGGTCTGCCGCTACCTTCCCGGCCGCGCGATCGTGGTCCTGATGCTGATGCACTACCTCGACGGGGACCTGGGCCAGTATCACGAGTTCGGCACCAGCGTGATGGTCAACCCACCCGGTTCGAAGGCGAGCGGGCCGCGTGCCCTGCAGTCGGCCGGCGCCTTCATCCACCACCTTCCCGTCGACCAGGCGTTCACCCTGGAAGCGGGGACCAAGATCTGGGGCTACCCGAAGGTGATGGGCGAGTTCACCGTCTCCGAAGGCCGCCGGTTCGGCTTCGACCTCAGCATCGACGGCCAATCGGTGATCGGCATGGAGTTTCGCCGCGGCCTGCCGTTCCGGCTCACCCCGCGCCGGCAATCCCAGCGCACCTACTCCCACCGCGACGGAATCACCCGCGAAACCGCCTTCGAACACACTCTGGACGGCGTGCGCACCCGATTCGGCGGCGTGAGTGTCCGACTCGGTGACCATCCGTACTCGAAAGAGCTTGCGGCGCTGGGTCTTCCAAAGCATGCCTTGATGGCCAGCTCTGTCGACCACGTACAAATGTCCTTCGGTGATGCCCAGGAGATCTCATGACCGCCAGCGAGTTGAAGACCAAACCCGACGTCGACCTCACCGACGGGACTTTCTACGCCGGTGACTCCCGGCCCGTCTACAAGTGGATGCGCGAGAACGAGCCGGTCTTTCGGGATCGCAACGGATTAGCCGCGGCCTCGACGTATCAGGCGGTGATCGGCGCCGAGCGCAACCCCGAGCTGTTCTCCAACGCCGGCGGCATACGCCCCGACCAACCGGGCGTCGAGATGATGATCGAGATGGACGATCCGCAACACCTGTTGCGCCGCAAGCTCGTCAACTCCGGCTTCACCCGCAAGCGCGTGAAGGACCTGGAATCCAAGATCTTTGCGCTGTGCGACACGCTGATCGACGCGGTGTGCGAACGCGGCGAGTGTGACTTCGTCTGGGACCTGGCGGCGCCACTGCCGATGGCCGTCATCGGTGACATGCTCGGCGTGCGGCCCGAAGAACGCACGATGTTCCTCAAGTGGTCCGACGACCTGGTCGGCGCGTTGAGCAGCACCGCGGCCGAAGCGGACGTCCAGGTCACCATGGACGCCTTCGCGGCCTACAGCCAATACATGATGGGAATGATCGAGGCCCGCAAGGCCGAACCGACCGACGACCTGGTCAGCGTTCTGGTGCACGCGGAGGTGGAGGGCTCACGGCTCGAGGACCACCAGATCGTCACCGAGGTCCTGCTCCTGCTGATCGGCGGGGACGAGACCACCCGGCACACGCTGTCCGGCGGGACGCGCCAGCTGCTGCTGCACCCCGGCCAGCACCGGCGCCTGGCGGCCGATCTGAGCCTGCTGCCCAACGCGATCGAAGAGATGCTCCGCTGGACCGCGCCGGTGAAGAACATGGCACGCACGATCACGGCCGACGCCGAATTCCACGGCACCCAGCTGCACCAGGGCGAGAAGATGATCCTGCTGTTCGAGTCGGCCAACTTCGACGAGAAGGTCTTCGACGACCCGGAGACCTTCAACATCGAGCGCTACCCGAACAACCACCTGGCCTTCGGGTTCGGGACGCACTTCTGCCTCGGCAACCAGCTCGCCCGGCTGGAGCTGTCGATCATGCAGACGCGCCTGCTGCAACGGCTGCCCGACATGCGGCTGGCCTCCGGCGCCGACCTGCCCCTGCGGCCGGCCAACTTCGTGTCCGGCCTGGAGAAGATGCCGGTGGCGTTCACGCCGAGCGCGCCGCTGGGGTGAGCCCACCGCTGGCTCTTGCGCCGAGCGTGCGTTCAGCGCGACTTTTCGATGAGATTTCCGCGCTGAGTACACGCTCGCCGTTGCCATGCGGTGGTCACCCTTGCGATGATCCCGCCCGGGGTGTCTGCGGCGGTCACGCGAACGACAGTCCACCCCAACTCCACGAGCGACTCTGCGCGACGGATGTCCTTGTTGAACTGTCTTCTATCCGTTCGATGTTGGTCGCCTTCGTACTCGACGGCCAGTTTGATGTCCTCCCAGCCCATATCGAGGCAAGCGATCAGGGCGCCGTATTCGTGAACCGCGATTTGCGTTTGTGGTGGGGGAAAACCCGCGCGTATCAACAACAGTCTCAGCCACGTCTCGCGCGGGGACTCGGCGCCGGGATCGGCCAGCGACAGTGCGATGCGTGCCCGCCGGATGCCGCGGCGGCCCGGGTAACGATCAGCGATCATCTCGGCGTCGGAGACCTTGAGTTCTGTCGCGCGAGCGAGCGCGTCGATGGCCGCGACGGCCGCATCGACCTGATAGCGGCACGCGAGGTCTAGTGCCGTCCGGGCCGGCGTTGTCGCGGGGATCCCGGAGATCAGTTCTATCTCGTCCTCGGCCACGCGATCTGACCAGGTCCGGATGGCGCTCGGTGGCCGACGGTAGTCGTAGAGCAATTCGGCCGGGGCGTGATCGTCGACCCACTTGGCCCCGTGCAGTACTGATGCCGAGCGGCCGGCGACGACGGCCCGTCGCCGCGACCACAGCCAGGCCGCGTGCGCACGGCCGCGCGCGGTCAGCTCGGCGCCCGTCGCGATGTAGACGTCGGGATGAACGGGCACGAACCGGCTGCGCAATGCATAGGGCGTCAGACGGCCGGACGCGACGGCCTCGCTACCGATGAATGGCACCTCCATGGCAGGAGTGTGCCGGCGCGGTCTGACAGCGGGACCGAACGTGTACTCAGCGCGAAAAAGCGGCCGAAAATTCGCAGTGAGCGCACGCTCGGCGAAGAGGGCAGGGGAGGTATCAGCGGTTCTGGAAGTTGGGCTTGCGCTTCTCGGCGAACGCCCGCGGGCCTTCCTTGGCGTCGTCGGACAGGAACACCTTGATGCCGATCTGGGTGTCGATCTTGAACGCCTCGTTCTCGTGCATGCCCTCGGTCTCGCGGATCGCCCGCAGGATGGCCTGCACGGCCAGCGGGCCGTTGTTCTCGATGACCTCGGCGATCTCGAGCGCCTTGGCGAGCGCCTGCCCGTCGGGCACCACATGCCCGATCAGCCCCATCTCCTTGGCCTCGGCGGCGGTGATGTGGCGCCCCGTCAGCAGCAGGTCACACGCGACCGTGTAGGGGATCTGCCGCACCAGCCGCACGGCCGACCCGCCCATCGGGTACAGGCTCCACTTGGCCTCCGAGATGCCGAACTTGGCGCTTTCACCGGCGACCCGGATGTCGGTGCCCTGCAGGATCTCGGTGCCGCCGGCGATCGCGGGCCCCTCGACGGCCGCGATGAGCGGCTTGGTCAGCCGGCGGCCCTTGAGCAAAGCGTCGATTCGCGACGGGTCGTAGCTGCCGTCCTTGAACGACTCACCGGGCGGCTTCTTGGTTGCCGCCTTCAGGTCCATGCCGGCGCAGAAGTAGCCTCCGGCGCCGGTCAGGATGCAGCAGCGGATGTCCGGATCGTTGTCGACGCGGTCCCAGGCCTGCACCATGATTTCCATCATTTCGGTGCTCAGGGCGTTGCGGGCATGCGGCCGGTTCAACGTGACGATGAGGGTGTGACCCCGCTGTTCCACCAGTGCGTCTGCTTCGGAGGGGCCGGACTGCTCGTTTGCTGGGGCCGGTGCCACGGCTACCGCCTTTCGGTCGACGAGGGGCATGAGCTTGTCAAGAAATGTAACACGTTCTAATTTGGTGGCCGTGGCCCTGAATATTGCCGATCTCGCAGAGCACGCCATCGACGCTGTGCCGGACCGTGTCGCCCTGATCTGCGGCGACGAGAAGCTGACCTACGCCCAGCTGGAGGAGAAGGCCAACCGCCTGGCCCACTACCTGATCGACCAGGGGGTGAAAAAGGACGACAAGGTCGGGCTGTACTGCCGCAACCGCATCGAGATCGTCATCGCGATGCTCGGCATCGTCAAGGCGGGCGCCATTCTGGTGAACGTCAACTACCGCTACGTCGAGGGCGAACTCCGCTACCTGTTCGACAACTCCGACATGGTCGCCCTGGTCCACGAACGCCAGTACTCCGACCGGGTGGCCAACGTGCTGCCGGACACTCCCAACGTCAAGACGATCCTGGTCATCGAGGACGGCTCCGACAACGACTACCAGCGCTACGGCGGCGTCGAGTTCTACTCGGCGATCGCTCAGGGCTCGCCCGATCGCGACTTCGGCGAGCGCAGCGAGGACGACATCTACCTGCTCTACACGGGCGGCACCACCGGCTTCCCGAAGGGCGTGATGTGGCGCCACGAGGACATCTACCGGGTGCTCTTCGGCGGAACGGACTTCGCCACGGGGCAATTCGTCGAAGACGAGTACGACCTGGCCAAGGCCGCCGCGGCCAACCCGCCGATGGTCCGCTATCCGATCCCGCCGATGATCCACGGCGCCACCCAGTCGGCCACCTGGATGTCGATCTTCTCGGGCCAAACCACCGTGCTCGCACCGGAATTCAACGCCGAAGAGGTATGGCGCACCATCCACGAGCACAAGGTGAACCTACTGTTCTTCACCGGTGACGCGATGGCGCGCCCGCTGCTCGACGCGCTGGACACGGAGCACGAATACGACCTGTCGTCGCTGTTCCTGCTCGCCAGCACGGCCGCGCTGTTCTCGCCGAGCATCAAGGAAAAGCTCCTCGAGCTGCTGCCCAACCGGGTCATCACCGATTCCATCGGCTCCTCGGAGACCGGATTCGGCGGCACCAGCATCGTCGCGAAGGACGCACCGCACGCCGGCGGCCCGCGAGTGACCATCGACCACCGCACCGTCGTGCTCGACGAGGAGGGCAACGAGGTCAAGCCCGGCTCCGGGGTGCGCGGCTTCATCGCCAAGAAGGGCAACATCCCGGTCGGCTATTACAAGGACGAGAAGAAGACCGCCGAAACGTTCAAGACCATCAACGGGGTGCGCTACGCGATTCCCGGCGACTGGGCGCTCGTCGAGGAGGACGGCACCGTGACGATGCTGGGCCGCGGCTCGGTGTCGATCAACAGCGGCGGTGAGAAGATCTACCCCGAAGAGGTCGAGGCGGCGCTCAAGGGCCACCCCGACGTCTTCGACGCCCTGGTGGTCGGCGTGCCCGACCCCCGCTACGGGCAGCACGTCGCCGCCGTCGTCGCACCCCGGCCCGGGGCGCGCCCGACGCTGGCGGCGCTCGACCGCTTCGTGCGCTCCGAGATCGCGGGATACAAAGTGCCGCGCAGCCTTTGGCTGGTCGAAGAGGTGAAGCGCTCGCCGGCGGGCAAACCGGACTACCGCTGGGCGAAGGAGCAGACCGAGGCGCGACCGGCCGACGACGTGCACGCCGCTCACTTGTCCGCCTGACCGCGGTCATTGGCCGACTTCGTCAAACAGCACCCCGCCGCGCCCAGCGGCTACTTCGCGTGGGAAGCCGCCGGATTGCGATGGCTGGGCAGCGTCGCCGGCGGCGTGCCGTGCGCGCGGGTTGTTTCCGTCGACGCGACGAGCCTGACGCTGGGGCGCCTCGAGTCGGCGCCACCCACCCGCGAGGCGGCGCACGCGTTCGGCGGCCGGCTCGCCGTGACCCACGACGCCGGTGCCTCTGCGTTCGGCGCCGGTCCCGACGAATGGGAGGGGCCGGGTTTCTTCGGGCCGCTGTCGCAGCCGCTGCCGATGTCGCTGCGACGGCACGGCCGCTGGGGTGAGTTCTACGCCGAGGAGCGGCTGGCTCCGATGGCCGACCGCGCGGCGGAGCGCCTCGACGCCGCCACCCGCGGCGCGGTGGATTCCGTCGTCGCGCGATGCCGGGCGGGCGACTTCGACGACGATGACCCGCCCGCGCGGCTGCACGGCGATCTGTGGAGCGGCAACGTGATGTGGACACCCGACGGGGTGGTGCTGATCGACCCGGCCGCGCACGCCGGTCATCGCGAGACCGACCTGGCGATGCTCGCGTTGTTCGGCTGCCCGCACTACGACTCCGTCGTCGACGGGTATCAGCGGGTGCGGCCGCTGAAACCGGGCTGGCGCAACCGGATCGGGTTGCATCAACTCTTCCCGCTGCTGGCGCACGTCGTGCTGTTCGGCGGCGGGTACGCGCAGCAGACGCACGCTGCGGCCCGCGCGGCACTGGCCGCGTAACGCCCGTCTACTGTTGGATCTCGATGACGGTCGACGTGTGGATGCAGCATCCGACTGCGCGGTTCCTGCGCAGCGACATGCTGGCGTCGCTGCGCCGCTGGACCGGTGATTCCATACCGGACGCCGACGTGCCGATCGAGGCGAGCATCGCGACGATGGACGCGGCCGACGTGCGCTTCGGCCTGCTCAGCGCGTGGCGCGGTCCCGGTGGCCAGGACCTGATCTCCAACGACGAGGTTGCCGACTGGATCAACCTGCATCCGAAGCGGTTTGGCGGGCTGGCCACGGTCGACCTCGATCGCCCGATGGAAGCGGTTCGCGAACTGCGGCGCCGCGTTCGAGCGGGGTTCCTGGGCCTGCGGGTGGTGCCCTGGCTGTGGAACGCGCCGCCCACCGATCGCCGCTACTATCCACTCTTCGCCGAATGCGTGGAGCTGGGCGTGCCGTTTTGCACACAGGTGGGACACACCGGCCCGCTGCGCCCGTCGGAGACCGGCCGCCCGATTCCCTACATCGACCAGGTCGCCCTCGACTTCCCCGAGTTGGTGATCGTGTGCGGCCACGTCGGTTATCCCTGGACCGAGGAGATGGTCGCCGTCGCCCGCAAGCACCCCAACGTCTACATCGACACCTCCGCTTACACCTTGCGGCGGTTGCCACCGGAGCTGGTGCGGTTCATGAAAACCGGGACCGGACAACGCAAAGTGTTGTTCGGCACCAACTACCCGATGGTGACCCACGCGCACGCCCTGGCCGGGTTGGCGGACCTGGGCCTGACCGACGAGGGCCGCCGAGACTTCTTGTACGGCAACGCCGAGCGCGTTTTCACACTGGAGGCAATCACGTGAACGGTGCCCAGGCCCTGATCAACACCCTGGTCGACGGCGGCGTCGACGTGTGCTTCGCCAACCCGGGCACCTCGGAGATGCACTTCGTGGCCGCCCTGGACACCGTCCCGCGGATGCGCGGCGTGCTGGCGCTGTTCGAGGGTGTGGCGACCGGTGCAGCCGACGGGTACGCCCGCATCGCCGGGCGCCCGGCGGCGGTGTTGCTCCACCTGGGGCCCGGCCTGGGCAACGGCCTGGCGAACCTGCACAACGCCCGGCGCGCCCAGGTGCCGATGGTGGTGGTCGTCGGCGACCACGCCACGTATCACAAAAAGTACGACGCCCCACTGGAATCGGACATCGACGCGCTCGCCGGCACGGTCTCGGGGTGGGTGCGCCGCACCGAACACACCGCGGACGTCGCGTCCGACGCCGCCGAGGCGATCGCCGCCAGCCGCTCCGGCCCGCGAATCTCGACGCTGATCCTGCCCGCCGACGTGTCCTGGTCGGAGGGTGCGCAAGCCGCGGGCGCCGTGGCCGCGGAACCACCGGGAGCCGAGCCGCGGTTGGCGTTCGAGGTGGCCGAGGTGCTGCGGTCGGGAGACCCCACGGTGCTCATGATCGGCGGCGACGCCACTCGCGGTCCCGGACTTGCCGCCGCGGTTCGGATCGCTCAGGCGACCGGGGCCCGGCTGCTCTGCGAAACGTTCCCGACGCGGCTGGAGCGCGGCGCTGGCGTCCCCGCCGTCGAGCGGCTGGCCTATTTCGCCGAGGCCGCCACCGCCCAGCTGGACGGTGCCAAGCATCTGGTGCTGGCGGGGGCCAAGTCGCCGGTGTCCTTCTTCGCCTACCCGGGCATGCCCAGCGACCTGGTCCCGACCGGCTGCGAGGTGCATCTGCTCGCCGGGCACAGCGGTGCCGCGGAGGCGCTGGCCGCCCTGGCCGACGAGGTGGCGCCCGGAACCGTTGCGCCGGTAGCGGATGCCGCACGGCCGCAGCTGCCGACGGGCGCGCTGACGTCCGCGTCGGCGGCCGACGTGATCGGGGCGCTGCTGCCGGAAAGGGCGATCGTGGTCGACGAGTCGAACACCTCCGGTGTGCTGCTCGCCCAGGCCACGGCGGGGGCTCCGGCCCACGACTGGCTGACCCTGACCGGCGGGGCGATCGGGTACGGCATCCCGGCCGCCGTGGGTGCCGCGGTGGCCGCCCCCGACCGCCCGGTGCTCTGCCTGGAATCCGACGGGTCGGCGATGTACACGATCTCGGGATTGTGGACTCAGGCGCGCGAGAACCTCAACGTGACCACCGTGCTCTACGACAACAGCGCCTACGACATCCTGCGGATCGAGTTGGCGCGGGTGGGCGCCGGATCGGCCCCCGGGCCCAAGGCCCTGGACCTACTCGACTTGTCTCGTCCCACCATGGATTTCGTCAAGATCAGCGAGGGCATGGGAGTGCCGGCCCGCCGGGTCAACACCGCCGAGGAACTCGGCGACGCGCTGCGTCATGCCTTGAGCGAAGCCGGGCCGCACCTGATCGACGCCGTGGTGCCGTCAATAACGGGCTAGGCCGGGAAGCCGGCTGAGTACCCACTCCGACATCGCGTTGAGGACATCGACGCCCGTCTCCAACACGCCGTCGTGAACCTTGGCCGCCAGGGCCACGCCCCACTGTCCCGACGGCGTGGGCACGATCCCGAACTGACGCACCAAGTAGTCGCCGTGCGTCCCGGGCCCCCAACCGCCCTTGGCCGCATACCCTTTGGCGGCCAGCCCCCAGCGATGGCCGCTGGTGAGCCGCTGCATCAGGTCGAGGACGTCGGCGGAACCGGGGATAGCAGGCAGCTCGGCGGCGAAGCGGGCCTGCCGCTGCAGAGTCCACTGCGTTTGGCCGAAAGCGGTATACCCGCGCCGAAGCCGACGCGATTCGACCACGGTGGCGGTGTCGCCGCCCTCGGCGATCACCCCCTGCACCCGCCGTGCCGCTTCCGCCGGATCGCCCAGGTGTGACCACAATTGCTCGGACGCGCGGTTGTCGGATTCCGTGATGGCTTTGACCGCGAGGTCTTTGGCGCGCAACCAATCACTGCGCAGCGCCGCGATCGCCAACGGCACCTTGATGGTCGACCACGCGACGCCGGACCACCAGCGGCCGAGTGAGTAGGTGCGATCCGGTCGGGCGATCGCGACCCCGACGTCCGCCGGCACCGCGGCGGACAGCTGTTCGAAGCTCGCTTCGAGCGCGGTCTCCAGGGGCCGGGAAGTCATGGGCTGACCGGACCCACCATCGCGTCTCCTTCGGTCCCGACGTGTCTGTGCCGTGTCGCATTATCGTCGACGGTCTTAACGCGCGGTGCGACGAGGGTGACGGCGCGCCGCTTAGCCGGGCGGCGGCAGCGGCGGAAGTGGCGGTGCCTCCGGCGGGGGAGGCTCCCAGGTGTCACGTTCCGGCGTCTGCGGCGCGTACACCAGCGGGGGCGGCGGAGGCAGGGGCGGCGGCGGTGGCGCCGGCTCCCCCGCGGCGGAACCGGCACCAACGCCGAGCGCCGCGGCACCGAGGGAGGCAAGCAGGGCCGACCCCGCGATCAACTTTCGGATTCTAGGCACGCGTTGACGCTCCTCTTCCCGTTTGCGGCTGGATCCGCACCACGGGATCGTCGCAGTCCACGCCCTGCGCCGCCAACTGACGCTTGAGCACCTTGAAGGTCACCGTACGCGGAAGTAGGGCGCTGACCCGCACGTATGACGGCCACTGCTTGGGCCCGAGGTCGGGCTGCTCGCCGAGGAAGGCGCGGAACTTCTCGGCATCGAACTCCGCCCCGGGCGCCATGACCACGGCGGCCATCACCTGGTCGCCGACGACCGGGTCCGGCACCGCGTACACGGCCACCTCCGTCACGTCGGGGTAGCGCAGCAGCACCCGCTCGATCGGTGCGGCGCCCAGGTTTTCGCCGTCGACGCGCATCCAATCGCCGAGCCGTCCTGCGAAGTACGCATAGCCGGCGTCGTCTCGGTAGGCGAGGTCGCCGGTGTGGTACACGCCGCCCGCCATCCGCTCGGCCTCGGCGGCCTCGTCGTTGTAGTAACCCTCGAAACGGCCCGGCCCGGCGGTGTTCACCAGCTCGCCCACCACGCCCGGTGCGCAGGGTTCGCCGGTGTCGGGGTCGACGATCTCGACGCCCTCGGGCAACGGCCCCAGCGCGCCGTCCGGGGTGTCGGGGGTGCGGGCGATCGCGACCCCGCCCTCGGTGGAACCGAACCCGTCCTGCACCACGCAGCCGAACCGGCGGGCGAAGCGTTCGACATCGCGGGGCACGCCCTCGTTGCCGTACACCGCCCGCAGCGGGTTGTCCGCATCGTCGGGCCGCTCCGGCGTGGTCAGCACATAGGACAGGGGCTTGCCGACATAGTTGGCGTAGGTGGCGCCGAATCGGCGGACATCCGGCAGGAAGTTGGAGGCGGAGAACTTGCGCCGCAACGCCAATGAGCCTCGACAGGCCGCCGCCACCGCCCAGCCGACCAGCACCGCGTTGGAATGGAACAGCGGCATCGACACATAGCAGACGTCGTCGCGCCCGAGGTCGAAGCGCTGTGTCATCGTCACCCCCGCGATGGCGACCTTGCCGTGGCTGCACTTCACCGCTTTCGGCTCACCGCTGGTCCCCGAGGTGAAGATGAGCATGAAAAGGTCTGTGGCCGTAGCGGATTGGAAAAGCGGCTCGGCATCCCGATGCGCGGACACCTCATCGGCCCACTCGGCGGAATCGACGTTCACGTGGGCGATGTCGCCTAGCGCGGCGGCCGAATTGGAGTCGGCCAGCACCACCTGGCAATCGGCGTGGGCGATGTCGCGAGCCAGCGCGGCGCCACGGCGCACCGGGTTGAGTCCCACCGGCACGATCCCGGACATGCCGGCCGCCGTCAGCATCGCCGAGAAAAACGGGGTGTTCTCCAGCAGCACCCCGACGTGCGGCGGCTTCGCCGGGTCCAGGCGATCACGCAGCGCCGCCGCGATCGCGGCACCGTGGCGCAGGTGATCGCGCCAGCTGGTAAAGGAGTCCTCGAAGTAGACGCCCCGGTCGTCGATCTCGGCCAGCGGCACCAGCAGTTTGGTGACCGTCGGATCCGCAGGCAGGTTCAATGCCGCGCCTAGGCGGGGGTTTCGGCCAGCTCGCGGCCGATGCGGCGCAGCTGACCGGTGGCGCCGCCCAACGCGAACTCGGCCTCTTTGGCGGCCAGGAAGTAGCGGTGCACCGGGTGATCGGTGTCGACGCCGACGCCGCCGTGCACGTGCACGATGGTGTGCGCTACCCGGTGTCCTGCGTCGGCGGCCCAGAACGCGGCGCTGGCCACGTCGATGTCGGCGGGGACATCCTCGGAGACCTTCCAGGCCGCCTGGGTGAGCGTGAGACGCAAGCCCTTGACGTCGATGTAGCCGTCGGCCAGCCGCTGTGACACCGCCTGGAAGCTGCCGATCGGGCGGTCGAACTGCTCGCGCTCGCGGGCGTATTCGGCGGTGAGCTGCAATCCGCGGTCCAGCACTCCGAGCTGAAAAGCGCTGCGGCCCAAGGCGGCAAGGGTGTCGAGCCAGACGACCACCTCGGCGCCGCCGACCATCCGGGCGCCGTCCACCTCCGCGCCGTCCAGCGCCAGGTGTCCGACGCTGCCCAGGCCGGTGGTCTCCAGCGGGCTCACCGCGACCCCGGGATCACCGGCGGTGACCAGGAAAACTGCGGTCCCGGAATCGGTCTCGGCCGGAACGAGGAACGCGTCGGCCACCGGTCCGAAGCCGACCTGGGTGCGGGTGCCGGTGAGCCGGTAGCCGTCACCGGTGCGGGTGGCCTGCACCGGCCCCTCACCCATCTCGCCCAGGAGCGCGACGGTGAGGATCTTCTCGCCGCTGACCGCCGGGGAACCCCAATCCTGTTGCAGCTCTTCGGTGCCGAACCGCGCCAAAGCTCCGGCGCCCAGCATCACCGATTCCAGGTACGGCACGGCCGCCAACTGGTGACCCAGTGCCACGAGGATGGCGACCTGCTCGAGTACCCCGAAGCCGTCGCCGCCCACCGAGGTGGCCGAGGCGCTGGTCAGGATGCCGGCGTCGACGAGTTTGCCCCACAGCGCGCGGTCGAACCGTTGGTCGAGCTTGTCGAGGTCACGTTGGTGCTCCGGTGTGCACACCGAGTTCACGATCGTGTCGACCAGTCCGCCGAGATCGGTGGCCGCTTCGGTTGTCGAAAAGTCCATCGTTGTTCGTCCTTTAGGGGAGTGGGGCTCAGCGGTTTCGGGGCAGTCCCAGCGCGACCATGCCGATGATGTCGCGCTGCACTTCGTTGGTGCCGCCGCCGAAGGTCAGGATCAGGCACGCGCGGTGCATCCGCTCGACCCGGCCGCGCAGCAGCGCCCCCGGCGAATTCTGGCGCACCGTGGCCGCGGTCCCCAGCACCTCCATCAGCAGCCGGTAAGCCTCGGTGGCCAACTCGGTGCCGTACACCTTGGCCGCCGACGCGTCCGCCGGGTTGAGCGATTCGCCGTCCGACGACGCCAACTCCCAGTTGATCAGCTTCAGCACCTCGGCCTTGGCGTGCACCCGGGCCAGGTTGATCTGCACCCACTCCGAGTCGATCAGCCGGGCGCCGCTGGAATCCTTGGTGTTCTGCGCCCACTCGCGAACCTCGTGCAGCGCGAGGAAGATCGGTTGCGCCGACACCAGGGCGACGCGCTCGTGGTTGAGTTGGTTGGTGACCAGCTTCCAGCCGCCGTTCTCCTCACCGATGAGGTTGGTCACCGGGACCCGCACGTCGGAGTAATAGGTGGCGCTGGTGTCCACACCGGCCATGGTGTGCACCGGCGTCCACGAGAAGCCTTCGGCGGTCGTCGGCACGGTCAGCATCGAGATGCCGCGGTGCTTCTTGGCCTCGGGGTTGGTGCGCACCGCGAGCCAGACCCAGTCGGCGTACGCGATCAGGCTGGTCCACATCTTCTGCCCGTTGATCACGTAGTCGTCGCCGTCGCGGACGGCGGTGGTGCGCAGGTTGGCCAGATCCGTGCCGGCGCCCGGCTCCGAGTAGCCGATGGAGAAGTGCAGTTCGCCGGCGGCGATCTTGGGCAGGAAGAACTTCTTCTGTTCCTCGGTGCCGAACGCCATGATCGTCGGCGCCACGCTGTTGATGGTCAGGAACGGCACCGGCACGCCGGCGATCGCGGCCTCATCGGTGAAGATCAGCGAATCCATCGGGGAGCGGTCCTGGCCCCCGTACTCCTTGGGCCAGTTCAGCGTCAGCCAGCCGTCCTTGCCCATCTGCGCGACGGTGTCGCGGTACGCGGTGCCGGTCCCGACCTCGCCCCCGCCCGAGGAGGTCAGCGCCTCGCGGCGCTCCGGCGTCATGAGCTCGGTGAAGTACGACCGCAACTCGCGACGCAGCTCCTCCTGTTCAGGGGTGTAACTGATGCGCATCCCAGCCGTCCTTTGTTAACGTGATTCGCCTCGATTAGCCGACGTTACTCGGCCGACAACAACCCATTCGTCATCCCGGTTGTAACACGTTCTAGTCTGAGATTCCAGCGACCGTTTCCCCAGCGGTATCGGGGCCCTATGGTGGACCTACATACTGAGGGGGCGTGTCCTCAGGTTGAAGCCAGGTGCAAGGAGGGTGCTGTGCGGGTGATCGTCGACCGTGACCGGTGTGAAGGTAACGCCGTGTGCATGGGAATCGCGCCGGATATCTTCGACTTGGACGACGAGGATTACGCCGTCGTGAAGCTGGACCCGATTCCCCCCGATCAGGAGGAGCTGGCCGAGCGGGCGATCGCCGAATGCCCGCGAGCCGCGCTGCAGCGGGGCGAGTGACCCGAGCCCGAATGCGCCACCAGAAACTAGAGGTATTCATAAATTGACTAGCAGCACGAACGCGACCGATCTCTCCGGAAAGGTCGCGGTGGTGACCGGTGCCGCCGCGGGGCTGGGACGGGCCGAGGCTCTCGGCCTGGCCCGGGCCGGCGCGACCGTCGTCGTCAACGACATCGCCACCGCACTGGATGCCTCCGACGTCATCGACGAGATCAACTCGGCCGGCTCGAAGGCCGTCGCGGTCGCCGGCGACATCAGCCAACGCGCCACCGCCGACGAGCTGGTCGCCCAGGCCGACGGCCTGGGCGGGTTGGACATCGTGGTCAACAACGCGGGGATCACCCGCGACCGGATGCTGTTCAACATGTCCGACGAGGAATGGGATCTGGTCATCGCGGTGCACCTGCGCGGCCACTTCCTGCTGACCCGCAACGCGGCCACCTACTGGCGCTCGAAGGCCAAGGAAGCGGGGGGAACCGTCTTCGGGCGCCTGGTCAACACCGCGTCCGAGGCGGGGCTGGTCGGTCCCGTCGGGCAGGCCAACTATGGCGCCGCCAAGGCCGGAATCATCTCGCTCACCCTGACCGCCGCCCGGGCGCTCGGCCGCTACGGGGTGTGCGCCAACGCGATCTGTCCGCGCGCCCGGACCGCGATGACGGCCGACGTCTTCGGTGCCGTCCCGGAGGTGGAGCCGGGCGGCATCGACCCGCTGTCGCCCGAGCACGTCGTCAGCTTGGTGAAGTTCCTGTCATCGCCGGCGGCCGCAGAAGTCAACGGGCAGGTGTTTATTGTTTACGGGCCGCGGGTGACACTGGTTTCGGCGCCGACGGCGGAGCACCAATTCAGCGCCGACGGGCCGGCCTGGGATCCCGCGCAACTGAGCGCGACGCTGCGCGAGTACTTTGCTGGGCGGGATCCGGAGCAGAACTTTTCCGCGGTCGGACTTATGGAGCAATAACCGTGTGAGGTTACTTGGTGGGGGGGAATCGACAGGTATAACCTGTTTCAGTTTGACACATGACAAGTGCGTCTGACCTGGCAAATTAACGGTTCGGATAAGGAAATGCCGTTCATTGACACCGTTAACTTCTTCTGGGTTAATATGATCCGGCTCACATCGAGCCAGCTACGACCGCGAACGACGCAAAGGCCTGACATAGACTTCGCCGCGAGCAGCCGAGGGGGGTAATCGAGTTGATGCAACAACTTGCTGTTCCCGCCCGCGCCGTCGGCGGGTTCTTCGAAATGATGATCGACACGGGTCGTCAGACTTTTCGACGGCCGTTCCAGCTGAGCGAGTTCCTGGAACAGACGTGGATGATCGCGCGGGTGTCGCTGGTCCCGACCCTGCTGGTGTCGATCCCATTCACCGTGCTGGTGGCGTTCACCCTCAATATCCTCCTGCGCGAAATCGGGGCCGCCGACTTGTCCGGCGCCGGAACGGCTTTCGGCACCATCACCCAGTTGGGCCCGGTGGTGACGGTGCTCGTCGTGGCCGGCGCCGGAGCCACGGCGATCTGTGCCGACCTCGGCGCGCGGACCATCCGCGAGGAGATCGACGCGATGCGGGTGCTCGGCATCGACCCGATCCACCGGCTGGTGGTTCCCCGCGTGCTGGCGTCCACCGTGGTCGCGCTCTTGCTCAACGGTTTGGTGTGCGCCATCGGCTTGTCCGGCGGCTACGTGTTCTCCGTCTTCCTGCAGGGCGTGAATCCGGGCGCGTTCATCAACGGGCTGACCGTCCTGACCGGCCTGCGCGAGCTGGTGCTCGCCGAGGTCAAGGCGCTGCTATTCGGCGTCATGGCCGGGCTGGTCGGCTGCTACCGCGGGCTGACCGTCAAGGGCGGACCCAAGGGCGTCGGCAACGCGGTCAACGAAACCGTGGTCTACGCGTTCATCTGTCTGTTCGTCATCAACGTGGTGATGACCGCCATCGGCGTGCGAATCTCGGCGAAGTGAGTACTCGATGAGCTACGACGTCACCTACCGGCTGCGCAACCTCGCCTCCCGGTTGCAGGAGCCGGTCGATGACTTCGGCGAGCAGGCGCTGTTCTACGGGCAAACCGTCCGCTACGTCCCCAACGCGCTCACCCGCTACCGCAAGGAGACGGTCCGGCTGATCGCCGAGATGACGATGGGCGCGGGAGCGCTCGTCATGATCGGCGGCACCGTCGGCGTCGCCGCCTTCCTGACGCTGGCCTCCGGCGGGGTCATCGCCGTGCAGGGGTATTCGTCGCTGGGCAACATCGGAATCGAGGCGTTGACCGGCTTCCTGTCGGCCTTCCTCAACGTCCGGGTGGTGGCGCCGGTGATCGCGGGCATCGCGCTGGCCGCCACCATCGGCGCCGGTGCCACCGCGCAATTGGGCGCCATGCGGGTGTCCGAGGAGATCGACGCGGTCGAGTGCATGGCGGTGCACTCGGTGTCCTACCTGGTGTCGACCCGGCTGATCGCCGGGCTCATCGCGATCATCCCGTTGTATTCCCTGTCGGTGCTGGCCGCGTTCTTCGCCGCCCGCTTCACCACGGTGTACATCAACGGGCAGTCCAAGGGCCTCTACGACCACTACTTCAACACCTTCCTCATCCCCTCGGATCTGCTGTGGTCGTTCCTGCAGGCGATCGTCATGTCCATCGCGGTGATGCTCGTCCACACCTACTACGGCTACAACGCCAGCGGCGGGCCGGTCGGCGTCGGGATCGCGGTCGGTCAGGCCGTGCGGACCTCGCTGATCGTGGTCGTCGTCATCACATTGTTCATCTCACTCGCTGTCTACGGCGCGTCCGGTAACTTCAACCTCTCCGGGTAAGAGGACCGCTTAAAGGGACATGGCAGAAACAGATACGCGACGCTCACACGTCAGGCTGGCAGCCGCGGTGCTGGCCGGCCTGCTGGTGGCGTTCGCCGCCGTGACTTACCTTTCCTACACAGCGGCTTTCGCCTCGATCGACAACGTCACGGTCTCGGCCCCGCGCGCCGGTCTGGTGATGGAGAAGGGCGCCAAGGTCAAATACCGCGGCATTCAGATCGGCAAGGTCGAGAGCATCGACTACTCCGGTGACCAGGCGCGACTGACGCTCGGCATCAACAGCGACGACATGCACTTCATCCCCTCCAACGCGACGGTGCACATCGCGGGCAACACCATCTTCGGTGCCAAGGCCGTGGAATTCCTTCCGCCGCAGAACCCTTCGCCGACCCCCCTGCGCCCGGACGCCCATGTCGCGGCGTCGGCGGTGCAGCTGGAGGTCAACACGCTGTTCCAGTCGCTGATCGACCTGCTGCACAAGATCGACCCCGTCGAGCTCAACGGCACGTTGAGCGCGCTGTCCGAGGGTCTGCGCGGTCACGGCGACGACTTCGGTGGCATCTTGTCCGGCCTGAACACGCTGACCCAGCAAACTAACCCGAAACTGCCTGCGCTGCAGGAGGACTTCCGTAAGGCGGCGGTCGTCACCAACATCTACGCCGACGCCGCCCCGAACCTGAACACCGTCTTCGACAACCTGCCGACGATCAACAAGACCGTCGTCGACCAGCAGAACAACCTCAACGACACTTTGCTGGCCACCATCGGCCTGGCCAACAACGCCTACGACACGTTGGAGCCGGCCGAACAGAACTTCATCGACGCCATCAACCGGCTGCGGGCCCCGCTGAAGGTGGCCGCCGACTATTCGCCGGAATTCGGCTGCCTGTTCGCCGGCATCGACCGGGGCCTCAAGGAATTTGGACCGATCCTCGGCGTGCGCAAAGCGGGTCTGTTCACATCTTCGAGCTTCGTGCTGGGTGCGCCGGCGTACACCTACCCCGAATCGTTGCCCGTGGTCAATGGCTCCGGGGGCCCGAACTGCCGGGGCCTGCCCGACATTCCGAACAAGCAACACGGTGGATCGTGGTACCGGGCGCCGTTCCTGGTGACCGACAACGCCAACGTTCCGTACGAGCCGTTCACCGAGTTGCAGTTCGACGCGCCCTCGACGCTGCAGTTCCTGTTCCATGGCGCGTTCGCCGAACGGGACGACTTCTGATGGCGGCCGGGGCAATGCCGACGCACCGCTCGATGATGATCAAGGTCAGCATCTTCGCGGTGGCCATGCTGATCGTGTCCGCCGGTCTGGTGGTGGTCTTCGGGGACTTCCGGTTCGGCCCCGAAAGCACCTACCACGCAACGTTCACCGACGTGTCGCGGTTGAAGGCGGGCCAGAAGGTTCGCATCGCCGGGGTGCCGGTCGGGGCCGTGTCCGGCGTGAAGCTCAACCCGGACAACACCATCGACGTGACGTTCGGACTCGACAAGCGGTACACCCTCTATTCCTCCACCCGCGCGGTGATCCGCTACGAAAACCTGGTCGGCGACCGGTATCTGGAGATCACTTCCGGTCCGGGAGAGCTGCGCAAGCTGCCGCCGGGCGCGACGATCAACGCCCAGCACACCCAGCCGGCGCTGGATCTCGACGCGCTGCTGGGCGGCCTGCGACCGGTGCTCAAGGGGCTCGACGCGGACAAGGTCAACACGATCAGCAGCGCCGTCATCGAATTGCTGCAGGGTCAGGGCGGTGCGTTGTCCAACGTGCTGGCCGACACCAGCGCGTTCTCGTCGGCGCTGGGCCAGCGCGACCAACTCATCGGTGACGTCATCAACAACCTGAACACGGTGCTTAAGACCGTCGATGCGCGCAGCGCCCAATTCTCGGCCAGCGTAGACCAGCTGCAGCAGCTGATCAGCGGCCTGGCGAAGAACAAGGACGACATCGCCGGCGCCATTCCGCCGCTGGCCTCCACGACGACGGATCTGACCGAGCTCCTGAAGAATTCGCGGCGGCCGCTGCAGGGCATCCTGGAAAACACCCGGCCGCTGGCCACCGAAATCGACAATCGGAAGGCCGAGGTCAACAACGACGTCGAGCAGCTGGGTGAGGACTACCTGCGGCTGGCGGCGCTGGGCGCCTACGGGTCGTTCTTCAACATCTACTTCTGTTCCGTGACGATCAAGATCAACGGCCCCGCCGGCAGCGACATCCTGCTGCCGCTCGGTGGCCAGGTGGATCCCAGCAAGGGGAGGTGCGCTTTTGTCAAGTAACGCAAAGCGCGAGCGCGATCCGCTGCGCACCGGCATCTTCGGGGTGGTGCTGGTGGTCTGCGTCGTACTCATCGCATTCGGCTATGCGGCGCTACCGTTCTGGCCGCAAGGGAAGATCTACGACGCCTACTTCTCCGACGCCGGCGGCATCAATCCGGGCAATGCGGTGTACGTGTCGGGCCTCAAGGTCGGCAAGGTGACCGCCGTGGGCCTGGCCGGTGACACCGCCAAGATCAGCTTCAGCGTGGACCGGCACGTCACCGTCGGCGACCAGTCGCTGGCCGCGATTCGCACCGACACCATCCTCGGTGAGCGTTCGATCGCGGTGACGCCGGCCGGCAGTGGCAGGTCGACCACGATCCCGCTCAGCCGCACGACCACGCCGTACACGCTCGCCGGCGCGCTCGAGGACCTGGGCTCGAACGCCAGCAACTTGAACAAGCCCCAATTCGAGCAGGCGCTGAACGTCCTGACCGACACGTTGCACGACGCGACTCCCCAGCTGCGCGGCGCGCTCGACGGTGTGACGACGCTGTCGCGCACCCTGAATCGCCGGGACGAGGCGCTGCAAAGCCTGCTGGCGCATGCGAAGTCTGTGACCGGCGTGCTGTCTCAGCGCGCCGACCAAGTCAACAAGCTGGTCGACGACGGCAACGAGTTGTTCGCCGCGCTCGACGAGCGGCGCGCCGCGATCGGACAACTCATCGGGGGGATCCAGGGCCTATCGCAACAGATTTCCGGCTTCGTCGCCGACAACCGCCGTGAATTCGGCCCGGCGCTGAGCAAGCTCAACGACGTGCTGAGCGACCTCAATGAGCGCCGCGACTACATCACCGAGGCCCTCAAGCGGCTACCGACTTACGCCACCGAGCTGGGCGAGGTGGTCGGCTCTGGGCCCGGCTTCAACGTCAACGTCTACGGCGTCATACCCGCGCCGCTGGTCGCGACGATGTTCGACTTCTTCTACCAGCCCGGCAAGATGCCGGCCAGCCTCGCCGATTATCTGCGCGGCCTAATCCAGGAGCGTTGGATCATCAGGCCGAAGTCGCCATGATCAAGCGCTTAGCCGGCAGCCGGGGGCTGCGCTACACCACCGCCATCGCTCTCATCGCGGTGTTGGTGGGCGGCGTGTACGTGTTGTCGTCGACCGGCAATACCCGAAGCATCGTCGGCTATTTCACGTCGGCCGTCGGGCTCTACCCCGGCGACCAGGTCCGGGTTCTCGGGGTCCCGGTCGGCACGATTCGCACGATCGAGCCGCGGCCCTCCGACGTCAAGATCACCATGTCGGTGTCCAAGGACGTGAAGATCCCCAAGGACGCCAAGGCCATCATCATGTCGCCGAATCTGGTGGCGGCCCGGTTCATTCAGTTGACCCCGGCCTACACCGGCGGGGCGGTGCTGCCCGACGGCGCAAGCATCGGCCTCGGCCGCACCGGCGTCCCGGTGGAGTGGGACGAGGTCAAGGAGTCGCTGACCCAACTGGCCGCCCAGCTCGGGCCGACGACCGGGTCGATGCAGGGCCCCTTGGGGCGGGCGATCAACCAGGCGGCGGACACGTTCAACGGCAACGGCGATTCTTTCCACAATGCGCTGCGCGAACTCTCGCAAGCCGCGGGGCGGCTGGGGGATTCACGCAGCGACATCTTCGGCACGGTCAAGAACCTTCAGGTTCTCGTCAATGCGCTGTCGGCCAGCAACGAACAGATCGTGCAGTTTGCCGGAAACGTCGCCTCGGTCTCGCAGGTGCTCGCCGACAGCTCACGCCACCTGGACACGACGCTGGGCACGCTCAACAAGGCGCTCTCCGACATCCGGGGGTTCCTGCATGAAAACAACTCGACGATCATCGACACGGTCAACAACCTCAACGACTTCGCGAAGACCCTGAGCGACCAGAGCGACAACATCGAGCAGGTGCTGCACGTCGCGGGTCCGGGTATCTCGAACTTCTACAACATTTACGACCCGGCGCAGGGCACGCTCAACGGTCTGTTATCCATTCCGGAGTTCGCCAACCCCGTGCAATTCATCTGCGGCGGGTCGTTCGAGACGGCCGCCGGACCGAGGGCACCCGACTACTTCCGGCGTGCGGAACTGTGTCGTGAGCGACTGGGGCCGGTGCTGCGGCGGCTCACGGTGAACTACCCACCCATCATGTTCCACCCGCTCAACACGATCACGGCCTACAAGGGCCAGATCATCTATGACACCCCGGAAACCCAAGCGAAGTCGGCGACCCCGGTCCCGGAGCTGACTTGGATCCCGGCCAACGGCGCCAAGACGCCGCCCGCCGCACAGAACCCGGCCGACCTCCAGGCGTTGCTGGTTCCGCCGGTCCCGCAGTCCGGCCAGGCGCCTGCGCCGGCGCCGGCCTTGGGAAATGCCGGTCCCGCGCCCGGACCCGCGCCGGGGAGCGCCTTCGGCCCCCTGCCGGGGCCCCCGCCAAGCCAAGCACCGCCGGCCGCGGACGGGGGCGGCTGATGCGTCGGATGTGGTTGCGCGGCGGCGCTTTAGCCGCGGGCAGCGCCCTGCTGGCCGGCTGCCAGTTCGGCGGCCTGAACTCGCTGTCGATGCCCGGTACCGCCGGCCATGGCCGCGGCGCCTACTCGATCACTGTCGACCTGCCCGACGTGGCGACGCTGCCGCAGAACTCGCCGGTCATGGTCGACGACGTGACCGTAGGCAGCGTCGCCGGCATTCAGGCTATGCAGCGTTCCGACGGATCGTTTTATGCCGCGGTGAAATTGGCGTTGGACAATCATGTCGTGCTGCCGACCAACGCGACCGCGACGGTCGCCCAGACGTCGCTTTTGGGTTCGATGCACATCGACCTGGCCCGCCCCAAGGACAAACCCGCCGTCGGCCGGCTGACCGACGGGTCGAAGATTTCCGAGTCCAACACCGGCCGCTATCCCACCACCGAGGAGGTGCTGTCTGCCCTTGGTGTCGTGGTGAACAAGGGCAATGTCGGTGCCCTGGAAGAGATCACCGACGAGACCTATCAGGCCGTCGCCGGCCGGCAGAACCAGTTTGTCGACCTGCTGCCCCGACTCGCGGAACTGACCGCCGGACTCAACCGTCAGGTCAACGACATCATCGATGCGGTCGACGGCCTGAACCGATTCTCGGCGAGCCTGGCGCGCGACAAGGACAACCTGGGCCGGGCCCTGGACACCTTGCCCGACGCGATACGCGTGCTCAACAAAAACCGCGAACACATCGTCGAGGCCTTCGCGGCGCTCAAGAAACTCGCGACGGTCACTTCCAACGTGCTCGCGAAAACCAAGGCCGACTTCGCCGCCGACATGAAAGACCTTTACGCGGTGGCCAAGGCCCTCAACGACAACCGAAAGAACTTCGTCACTTCTCTGCAGATCTTGCTGACGTTCCCGTTCCCCAATTACGGCATCAAGCAGGCCGTCCGAGGTGATTACCTCAACGTGTTCACCACCTTCGACCTGACCTTGCGCCGGATCGGCGAAACGTTCTTCACCACGGCATATTTCGATCCGAACATGGCCCACATGGGTGAGATCCTCAATCCGCCCGACTTCTTGACCGGCGAAATGGCCAACCTGTCGGGGCAGGCGGCCGACCCGTTCAAGATCCCGCCCGGCACGGCTTCAGGACAGTAGGAGGCGGCCGCAGATGCACGACAGACTCACCAAGATCCAGCTGCGGATCTTCGCGGTGATCACCGCCGTCACGTTGATCGTGATGGCAGTCTTCTATCTGCGACTGCCGGCCACGTTCGGCCTGGGAACCTACGCAGGCACCGCCGATTTCGTCGCCGGCGGCGGTCTCTACAAGAACGCCAACGTCACCTATCGCGGAGTCGCGGTGGGGCGGGTGGAATCGGTCGGGCTCAACCCTAATGGCGTCACGGCTGGGATGAGGTTGAACAGCGGCACGCCGATTCCGTCGAACGTCACCGCGACCGTCAAGAGTGTGTCGGCCGTCGGCGAGCAATACATCGACCTGGTACCGCCCAGTGCGCCGGCGTCGACCAAGCTGCGCAACGGGTTTCGAATTGATCGGCAGAATACCCGGATCGGCCAGGATGTCGCCGACCTGCTGAAGCGGGCGGAGGCGCTGACCAACAGCCTGGGCGACACCCGGCTGCGCGAGTTGCTGCATGAGACGTTCATCGCGACCAATGGGTCGGGCCCCGAGCTGGCCCGGCTGTTCGAGTCCGCCCGGCTGCTGGTGGACGAGGCCAACGCGAACTACCCGCAAGCCTCGCAGCTGATCGACCAGGCCGGCCCCTTCCTGGAGGCGCAGATTCGCGCCGGCGCCGACATCAAGTCGTTGTCCGACGGGCTGGCGCGGTTCACCTCCGAGGTGCGGCAGGCCGACCCGGAGCTCCGCCAGACACTGGCCACCGCCCCGGGAGCGACCGACGAGGCCAGCACCGCGTTCTCCGGTATCCGTCCCTCCTTCCCGGCGCTGGCAGCCAGCCTGGCCAATCTGGGCCGGGTGGGCGTCATCTACCACAAGTCGATAGAGCATCTTCTGGTCGTGCTGCCCGCGCTGTTTGCCGCGATCATCACGATGGCGGGCGGTCCACCTCTCGACGAGGGCGGCAAGCTGGACTTCAAGCTGGACCTGAACGACCCGCCGCCGTGCGCGGTCGGCTTCCTCCCGCCGCCGCTGATGCGCACACCCGCCGACGAGACCGTGCGCGAGCTGCCAAAGGACATGTACTGCAAGGTCGCCCAAAACGACCCCAGCACGGTACGTGGCGCCCGCAACTACCCCTGCCAAGAGTTCCCCGGGAAGCGCGCGCCCACGATTCAGCTCTGTCGTGACCCGAAGGGCTATGTGCCCGTTGGGCGCAACCCATGGCGAGGTCCGCCGGTCCCATACGACACTCCGATGACAAACGGTCTGAACGTCCTGCCGCCCAATAAGTTCCCCTACATCCCGCCGGGTGCGGAACC
Source organism: Mycobacterium sp. E342 (assembly GCF_001667665.1). Lineage (NCBI taxonomy): Bacteria > Bacillati > Actinomycetota > Actinomycetes > Mycobacteriales > Mycobacteriaceae > Mycobacterium > Mycobacterium sp. E342. The sequence goes on along the minus strand of NZ_LZJM01000022.1, from coordinate 23,347 downwards.
CGACCCTGGCACTCCGATCGTCGGGCCACCCCCGCCCGGGGTGGTACCGGGGCCGGGGCCGCTGCCGAACAAGCAGCCGGCATACGATCCGCCGCCGCCCAACGACAACGGGCCGCCACCGCCCTTCACATCGTGGCAGCCTCCGGGGGTTCCACCCGTGCCGCCGCAACTGCCCTATCCCAAGTGGCTGCCGCCACCGGCGCCGCCGGAAGGGATCAATCCCCCGCCGGCCGGCCCCGGACCGGAGAAGCCGTGGGGGCCGCCGCCAGGCCCGCAGCCGCAGGCCAGCGGACCGGCCTATACGACCTATGACGAGAAGACGGGCGCGTTCAAGGACCCGGCCGGTGGCACCGGTATTTTTGCGGCCGGAGCCAGCGGCGCATCCAGCGCCGAGAACTGGGTGGACCTCATGCTTGATCCAAGGCCTATGTAATGGACGCTGTCGCAGCAGAAGAGCAAACAACCAAACCCCGCGTCCGTCGTCGGGCATCGCGCGCGGCGGGTCCCGCGAAAACCGAGGAGGCCAAGGCCCCGCCGGTGAGCGTCGACCTCCCGGCCGGGTCCAGGTCGCCGGCGAAGCTCGCCAGGCCAGCGAAGGCCCTGAAACCTCCGCCGCGGCGCCCTCCCAACCGAAGGCTGGTGGTGTGGATCTCCTTCGCGGCCGCGGTGCTGGCCGTTGGGACGCTTGCCGGCTGCGTGGCCCTGCTGCGAGTCCAGCAACGGCACGCTGCCGCCGCGGAGGCGCGCGACCAGCGTTTCGTCGACACCGCCAGGCAGACCGTGGTCAACATGTTCAGCTACAAACAGGACAACATCGACGAGAGCGTGAATCGCTTCGTCGACGGCACCAGCGGCCCGCTTCGCGGGATGCTCGGCGCCAACAACAACGTCGAAAACCTCAAGGCCATCTTCCGCACTACCAATGCGACGTCGGAGGCGGTCGTGAACGGCGCAGCGCTGGAAGGCATCGACACGGTCGCCGACAACGCGTCAGTCTTGGTCTCCGTGCGCGTCACGGTCGCCGACATCGACGGGGTCAACAAGCCCTCCATGCCATATCGTCTGCGCGTGATCGTGCACGAAGACGAGACCGGGCGGATGACCGGCTACGACATCAAATACCCGAACGGCGGTAATTGATGCGATGGCTGCGCTGGCTGGCGGTCGCCGCGAGCTACCTGGCGGTCGCGGCCTTCGTCGGGCTGTCCGCGGTGGGCGGCTGGCTGTATTGGGACCGCGTGCAGACCCGCGGCGAGCAGGCGGCCCGTGCGGTCCTGCCCGGGTTGGCGGCCAAGGAGATTCCCGAGGTCTTCGCTTACGACTACCAGACCGTCGAGCGGAGCCTGACGGCCGCGTACCCGCTGTTGACGCCGGAATATCGCGCTGAATTCCAGAAGAGCGCCAACACGCAGATCATCCCCGAGGCCAAAAAGCGTGAAGTGGTTGTGCAGGCCAACGTGGTCGGCGCGGGAGTCATGTCGGCCAAACGGGATTCGGCGTCGCTGATGGTCTACATGAACCGTACGGTGACCGACAAGTCACGCCAGCCGCTCTACGACGGCAGCCGGTTGCGGGTGGACTTCAAAAAGATCGGCAAGCAATGGCTGATCGCCTACATCACGCCGATCTAGTAGCACATCGCAATCGCGTTGCAGTACAACGGATAACGCTCGACCGGGCTGGGTGGGGGGCCGCTCAGTGAAAGCGAGAACGGTTGCTTCTTCATCGCCGGTTCCATCCCGCAGACGGCACCGTGCAGTGTGGTGTGGGTGCCGCTCATCGTTTCGTCGCTGAAAGCCCACGTTTCGGAGGAAGGCGCGGTGCCGCCACCCGGACATGACACACCGTCGGACTTGTCGACCTTGAAAGTCCACAGCATGCTCGACATCCGCGCCCGGCCGCTGTAGTTCTGTAGTTTGTCCGCGGCGCTAATCCGCTCGTCCGTGAAACTAACGATGTTCAGGGCGCAGTTCATCGCGAAAACGATCGGGTCGGAATAGTCGTTCATGTTCCGGGTTCCGGACGGCTGATCGCAGATGGCCGTGACGGTCCAGGTCACTCCGGACACGCCCGCTTCGTTGTAGGTGTAGTTGCCGTCCGGCGGCGGTCCGAGCGCCTTGGCGGGTGCCCCCGATTCCAGCGCAATTCCCGTTGCGACGGCGACGAAGATGCCGGTGCCTGCAGCCAGCCCGTGACGGAGCTTCATCTGACCCCTCCCTCCGCGATCCCTTGAGTATCACAGCGATTACGCGGCAACACCATGGGTTCGCGCGGCCTACTTGGCATCGTGCGGACGCGACTCTGCCAACGCGTCGAGGAATGACCGCGCCCAGCGGTCGACGTCGTGTGCCAGGACTTGGCGCCGCATCGACCGCATCCGGCGCCTACCCTCCTCGACGGGCTGGTTGAGCGCCGCCTCGATCGCGTCCTTCACGCCGTCGAGGTCGTGCGGGTTGACCAGATAGGCCTGCCGGAGTTCGTCGGCGGCGCCGGTGAATTCGGAGAGCACCAGCGCGCCGCCGAGATCGCTGCGGCAGGCGACGTACTCCTTGGCCACCAGGTTCATGCCGTCGCGCAGCGGGGTGACCAGCATGACGTCGGCGGCCACGAAGAACGCGATCAACTCGTTGCGGGGGACCGGACGGTGCAAGTAGTGCACCACCGGATGGCCGACCTCCGCGTATTCGCCGTTGATGTGGCCCACTTCGCGCTCGATGTCGTCACGCAGAATCTGATAGCTCTCCACGCGTTCGCGGCTCGGCGTGGCGAGCTGGACCAGTACGGTGTCGTCGCGCTTCGCGCGTCCCTCCGCGAGCAGCTCCGAGAAGGCCTTGAGCCGCACGTCGATGCCCTTGGTGTAGTCCAGTCGGTCGACGCCGAGCAGCACCTTGCGGGGGTTGCCCAGCTCGGCCCGGATCTCCCGGGCGCGCCGCCTGATGTCGCGGTCGCGGGCGGCATGATCGAGCGAGCCGGAGTCAATCGAGATGGGGAAGGCGCCCACCCGCACGACGCGTGACCCGAGGTCGACCTCGCCGTATCGCGAGCGCACCCCGACCGATCCGCGGGATGTGTTGACGCCGATCAGCCGACGGGACAGGAACAGGAAGTTCTGCGCGCCCCCAGACAAATGGAAGCCCACCAGGTCGGCGCCGAGCAGGCCCTCGATGATCTCGGTGCGCCAGGGCAGCTGCATGAACAGCTCAACCGGTGGGAAGGGGATGTGCAGGAAGAAGCCGATGGTGAGGTCGGGACGCAGTTCGCGCAGCATCTTGGGAACCAGCTGCAGTTGATAGTCCTGCACCCACACGGTCGCACCCTGGGCGGCGGCGCGGGAGGTGGCTTCCGCAAAGCGCCGGTTGACCTCGACATAGCGCTCCCACCACTGGCGGTGGTAGATCGGCTTGACGATGACGTCGTGATAGAGCGGCCACAGCGTGGCGTTCGAGAACCCCTCGTAGTACTGGGCGATGTCGTCGGCGCTCAGCCGCACCGGACGGAGCTCCAAATCCTCCTGCACGATCGGCTCGTCGTCGAAGTCGACCTCTTCCTCGGCGATTCCGGCCCAACCGACCCATGCGCCACGCCGGCGGCGTAGCAGCGGCTCCAGCGCCGTCACCAGGCCGCCCGGGCTGCGCTTCCACGCTGTGGTGCCGTCGGGAAGCCGCTCCTGGTCCACCGGAAGCCGGTTGGCGACCACGACGAAGTCAGACTTGCCGAAGGTCGGCGTCTTCGAGTCGTGCCCGTCCCCGGGAGTCATTTACGCGTCGAGTTTTGCGGGCCCAATGCCGAGCATGGACAGGAACACGCGGCACTCGTCGGCGTCGTTCGCGTACGCCGCGACAACGCGCCTGGCCTGGCTCGCGGTGCTGTCGGCGACCGGTTCGACGTCGCCGATCTCGCCAGGGTCAGATTTGGTAGCCATGACTTAACTGTAGGTGATGGGAGGATGGGCGGGTGGGTGAGGACTTGATGTTCGAGTTCCTCGACGTCGTCGTAGAGCGGCAACAAGTGCGTGCCTTGGACGGCCTGACGGCAGCCATCCCGGGGCAGGGCGTGACGGCCGTGTTCGGACCGTCGGGCTCGGGCAAATCGACCCTGCTCCGACTGTGCAACCGGCTCGAGGTGCCGGCGACCGGCACCGTGTCGTTCTACGGCGCGGACGTCGCCGGCATCGACCCACTCCGGCTGCGGCGCCGGGTGGGCATGTGTTTCCAGCGCCCGACGCCCTTCCCCGGGACGGTGGCAGACAACCTGCGCGTGGCCGACCCCAACGCGTCCGACGCGCGGATGCGGGACACCCTGGCAAGGGTTGGTTTGACCGGGTCATGGCTGGATCGGGACGCTACCGGCTTGTCGGGCGGCGAAGCGCAGCGGATGTGTCTGGCCCGCACGCTGATGGCGCAACCGCAGGTGTTGTTGCTCGATGAACCCACCTCCGCCGTCGATGCCGAAGCCGCCCGGGTGATCGAGCGTGCCGTGCGTGATCTTGCGGCCAACGGGGTTCCCGCCCTCTGGGTCACCCACGATTCCGCGCAGGTCGAGCGCGCCGCCGATCGGGTCCTGCACCTGGAGCGCGGTCGCAGCTTCGGGCTTGGGCCGGTCGGGTCGGTGACGTGATGAACGGCCAGGTGGGCTGGGTTGGCCTGGGTGTGTCGCTGATCCTGGTGGCGTTGGCGGCGGCGGTGTCGATCTGGCAGCGGCTGGGGCTTGCGGGGCAGTTGATCTGGGCGGCGGGCCGCGCGCTGGCGCAGTTGCTGCTCGTGGGCGGCGCGCTGACGTTGCTGTTCGCGCCCGGCCGTTCACTGTGGTGGTCGTGGGTGTGGGTGGCCGCCATGGTTGCCTACGCCGGGGACGTCGCCCGCCGTCGAGCGCCGGAGGTGCCACGGCTGGGGCCGCTGACCATCATGGCGTTCGCCGCCGCGGCGGTCATCACCCTCGGCGTGATCTTCGGGCTACGGGTGTTCCCCCTGCAGCCCCGGACTCTGGTGCCGGTCGCCGGGATGATGATCGGCAACTCGATGACCGCGACCGTGTTGGTGGCCCGGCGGCTGGTCGACGAGCTGCGCGACAAACGCGACGAGGTGGAAGCCAGGCTCGCCCTCGGGCAACCGTCCCGCCAGGCCGCTTCCCCGTACCTGCGGACCGCCCTGCGCTCGGCGATATCGCCGCAGATCGAGACCACCAAGGCCACCGGGCTGGTGTTCCTCCCGGGCGCGATGACGGGGCTCATCCTCGCCGGCGTGCACCCGGTGCAGGCCGTGCTGGTCCAGGCCGTCGTGATGTTCTTGATCCTGGGATCGGTGGCAGCCACCACCGTCGTCGTCGCCCTCGGCCTGGTCCGCCTGGCCTTCACCCGCGACCATCGCCTGGTGCCGCTCGGCCCGGGGCCGGACGGCTCACCCACCCACCGGTGAGCCGCTTACACACTGGCCGTAATGTGTAAACCCTTGGGACCTGGCGACGAGTGAGGTGGGCCGAATGACAGTGTCAGAGCAAGCCGGTGCTCAGACTGGCGATGCCAACGCCGAAGAGTTGGTGAGCTACGAAACCCTCGACGAGGGCCGCATCGCGCGGATATGGCTGAACCGGCCCGACGCCCACAACGCGCAAAGCCGCGGCCTGCTGGTCCAGCTCGACGAGGCGTTTCTGCGCGCCGAGGCCGACGACACCGTGCGCGTGGTGATCCTGGCGGCGCGCGGCCGCAACTTCTCCGCGGGTCACGACCTGGGCTCGGAGCTGGCGATCGCCGAGCGCAGCCAGCTGCCGAGCTTTCGCATCAACGGTGGGACCCGGGACCCGATCGCGGAGAAGATCTACCTGCAGGAGTGGCACTACTTCTTCCAGAACACCTGCCGTTGGCGCGATTTGCGCAAAATCACCATCGCCCAGGTGCAGGGCAACGCGATCTCCGCGGGTCTGATGCTGATCTGGGCGTGCGATCTGATCGTGGCCGCCGACAATGCCAAATTCAGCGACGTGGTCGCGGTGCGCTTGGGCATGCCGGGCGTCGAATACTACGCTCACCCTTGGGAATTCGGTCCGCGCAAAGCCAAAGAGCTGCTGCTGACCGGAGATTCGCTCGACGCCGACGAGGCGTATCGGCTGGGCATGGTGTCCAAGGTGTTCCCCGTCGACGAGTTGGCGGACAAGACACTGGAATTCGCCCGGCGCATCGCCGACCGGCCCACGATGGCGGCGCTGCTCGTCAAGGACTCCGTCAACGCCGCCTCCGACGCAATGGGATTCACCGAGGCGTTGCGGCACGCGTTCCACATCCACGAGCTGGGACACGCGCACTGGGCGGCCCACAACGAGAACCGGTACGCGGTGGGCCTGCCGCCCGAGGTCGAGGACTGGCGCAACGCCAAGCCGACGCAGGTAGCCCGCCGCGACACGCCGTAGCGGTCGCCGGTCGCACGTGGCCACCCGTTGCTGCGGCGAGTTCTCCGCGTGGTTCGATATCTAGAACCTGCTTGGAGTTTGAGAGGGCGTCGCGTGCAGCTTTCTTTCGAAAACCGGACGTATCTGGTCACCGGCGGTGGCAGCGGAATCGGCAAGGGTGTGGCCGCCGGGCTGGTCGCGGCGGGCGCCTCGGTCATGATCGTGGGCCGCAATCCCGACCGGTTGGCGGGGGCCGTCAGCGAGATCGAGGCGCTTTCAGGCGGTGGTTCCATTCGCTACGAGCCGACCGACGTCACCAATGAGGAGGAGGCCGCCCGCGCGGTGGACGCCGCGACGGCCTGGCACGGTCAACTCCACGGGGCTGTGCATTGTGCGGGTGGCTCCGAGACGATCGGACCGATCACCCAGATCGACTCGGAAGGCTGGCGGCGCACCGTCGACCTCAACGTCAACGGCACCATGTATGTGCTCAAGCACGTCGCGCGCGAGCTGGTGCGGGGCGGCGGGGGATCGTTCGTGGGCATCTCGTCGATCGCGGCCAGCAACACCCACCGCTGGTTCGGCGCCTACGGTGTCAGCAAGTCGGCCGTCGACCACATGATGCAGTTGGCCGCCGACGAACTGGGCCCGTCCTGGGTGCGGGTCAACAGCATTCGGCCGGGCCTGATCCGCACGGATCTGGTCGCGCCGGTGTTCGCCCTGCCGGAGGTGGCCGAGGATTACCGCAAGTGCACGCCGCTGCCTCGCCCCGGCGAGGTCGAGGACGTCGCCAACCTGGCGATGTTCCTGCTCAGCGACGCGGCCTGCTACATCACCGGCCAGGTCATCAACGTCGACGGTGGGCTGATGCTGCGGCGCGGTCCGGACTACTCCGCCATGCTGGAGCCGGCGTTCGGTGCCGACGGGCTACGCGGAGTGGTCTGACGCCAGGCCGGCGTCGCGGTCGGCGAGCGTGGCGAGCGCGGACCAGTCCAGGTGCCCGCCGCCCGATGCCACCAGGGCCAGGAAGCGGTCGCGCAGCAGGCTTGCCACCGGCAGCGGCACCTGCAACTGCTCCCCGGCGGCGAGCGCCAGCCGGACGTCTTTGAGACCCAGCTGGGCGGCGAACCCGGCCGGCTCGAACTCCCGGCGCGCGATCAACCCGCCGTAGGTCTGGTAGACGGGGGCGGCGAACAACGTCGACGTGAGGATGTCGACGTACTGCTGCCTGTCGACCCCGGCCTTGGCGACCAGCGCGACGGCCTCGCTGACGCTCTCGATCACTGAAGCGATCAAGAAGTTTCCGCTCAACTTCACCAGGTTGGCGGTGTGCGGGTGCTCGGATACCACGAAGGTCCGCTGACCGATCGTGTCGAACAGCGGCGACAGCGCCTGCAACACCTGAGGCTCGCCCGCCGCGATCACGAAAAGCTTTGCCGCCGCGGCCGCTTCGGGCCTGCCGAACACCGGTGCCGCGGCGTAGCGCTGGCCGGCTTCGGCGTGTGCGGCCGCCAGGCGCTCCGATAGGGCGACGCTGATGGTGCTCGACGAGACGTGCGTGGCGCCCGGTGCCAGCGAAGCGACGACGCCGGCCCCACCGAACACCACATCCTCGACGGCGTGGTCGTCGGCGAGCATGGTGAACACCACCTCGGCGTGGCACGCGTCGGCGACGGCGCGCGCCGCCGCGGCTCCCTGCTGCACAAGCGTTGCCGCCTTCTCGGGGGAGCGGTTGTAGACGGTGACGCGGTGGCCCGCCTTCAACAGGTTCGCGGCCATGCCCTGGCCCATCTTGCCCAAGCCGATAAATCCGATGTCCATGCATCTACTCTGCCTTGTCCGGGGGCCGCCCTTTGCAATGATGAGCCCCTAGTGATGCGACGAGCAGGGAGCAGCAATGAAGCGACTCGAGGGCAAACGGATCCTGGTGACCGGCGCCGCGTCGGGCATTGGGCAGGCGACCGCGCTGCGACTCCTCGACGAGGGCGCGACCGTGGTGGCCTCCGACGTCGCGGAGGGCGGCCTGGACGCCACGCGTGCCCGCGCCGACGAGGCGGCGACGGCCGGTCGCCTGACCACCATGCCGATGGACGTGGGCAACGAGGATTCGGTGGTCGACGGCGTGTGCCGGGCCGTCGAAACGCTCGGCGGCCTGGATTCGTTGGTCAATGCCGCCGGCATCCTGCGCGCCGCGCACACCCACCAGACCTCGCTGGAACTGTGGAACCAGATCGTCGGGGTCAACCTGACCGGCACGTTTCTCGTTGTGCGGGAAGCGCTTCCGGCGCTATTGGCGAATTCGCGCAGCGCGATCGTCAACTTCAGTTCGACGTCCGCCTCGTTCGCTCACCCGTATATGGCGGCATACGCCGCGAGTAAGGGCGGGATCCAGGCGTTCACGCATTCGCTGGCGCTCGAGTACGCGCGCGACGGCCTGCGGGCGGTGTGCGTGGCACCCGGCAGCATCAAGTCCGGGATCACCGATGCAACCGGCGGATACATCCCGAAAGACGCTGACTGGGCGCTGTTTTCGAGGCTGATGCCGATTCTGCCGACCACTGTGGAGTCCAGCGGCACCGGGATGGCCGATCCGTCGGTGGTGGCCGGGGTGATCGCGATGCTGGTGTCCGAGGACGGCGCGTTCATCACCGGGACCGAGATCCGCATCGACGGCGGGACACACGCCTAGCCTCAGGGCGATCGCCGCTAGTTAACGCACGGCACGCCGCCGCCGTCGATCGGCTTCCCCTGATCGGGCGTCGGATAGGTCGTCGTGGTGCCGTTGTAGTAGTACGGCTTGGCCTTGGTGGACGTCGTCGTGGTCGAGGTTTCGTCCGTGCCGTCGTCGACCATCGACACCGTGAAATTGGTATCCACGGTCACCCTGATGTGGCCGGGCTGGACGCTGGGGTCGGGCTGGGCGGGCGCGTCGAGGCCGAGCAGTTTGGCGACGTTCGCCGCGTCGGTTTGCGCACCGGCGCCGTACGCGACCGTGCTCGCCGTCGGCTCGCCCGTGTTGCGGTCGCGGGTCTGGCCGGTCGTGTAGCCGTGGTTCTGCAGCGCGCGGGACACCTCGGTCGCGAGTCCACTCGTGCTGCCGGCGTTGATCACATCGACGACGGTCGACGGACTCGGCTTGGCGGCCGTGGTGGCGGGCGTTGTGGTTGTGGGCGAGGCGCCGATCGCCGTTGCCACTTCGGCCTTGATCGCCGCCGGGTCGATGATGTTGACGTCCTGACCGTCGATGTTGTCGTAGCGCACCACCGGCAGGGTCCTGAACTCGACGTGGCCACTGGAGGCCAGCGAACCGAGCCGCTGGATCATCTCCTCGTCCCAACCGGCCGACAGCACCACATCCTTGCGCGCCACGGCCATCAGGCTCTTGAGCTTGTCCAGATTGGTGAAGGTCCCCGTGGCCTGCAGCTCCTGCATGACCGACGAAATGAACGCCTGCTGCCGATGGGTCCGGTCCAGGTCCCCGTTGTCCAGGCCGTGGCGCTGCCGGACGAAGGACAGGGCCTCCGAGGCGTCCAAGGTCTGCCGCCCGGCCGGGAAGTCGGCGCCCGAATACGAGTCGTAGACGGGGTGGTTGAGGCAGACCTCCACCCCGCCCAGGGTTTGGGCCAGGTCGTAGAACCCGGCCAGATTGACCTCGGCGAAGTAGTCGATCGGTACGCCGGTCAGGCTCCGCACCGCACGCAGGGTCGCCGCCCGGCCGGCTTCCCGGCCCTTGGTCTCGAGTTCCTTCTGGCTGCTGGCGCCCTGGTTGGCGAGCTTGTTCGCGACGTACTGCTTGGTCAGGCCGTACGCCTCCTTGATCTTGATGTGGTTGTAACCCGGCACTCCGTTGAAGGCGACCCAGTCGTCGCGCGGGATCGAGAAGGCGACGACTTTGTCGTCAGCCCCGACGTGCACCAGAATCAGGGTGTTGGTGTTGTAGCCGCCGTCGTCGGAATCGCCCGCGTGCAGGTGCTTCAAAATCGACCAGGGCAGGTCGTTGCCATCCTGGTCTTTGCGGGAGTCCAGCCCGATAAGCAGGATGTTCATGTTGTCGCCACTGGATCGCGGGTCGTCGGGCTGCAGGGCATTCGAGACGGTGATGCCGCCCAGCGCGCCGTGCGCGACGTAGTACCCCGCCCCGGTCAGGCCGACTGCCGCCACGGACACCAGCGCGCCCAAGGTGCGCGTCAGCCCCTTGCGGAATCGGGAGGGCTGGCGGACGGCTCGATGACGGTGGTGGGCACCGCCAGAGCGGGCCATCACAAACCTCGGCCCAAACCCAGCGCATCGCCGGGCACCGCGGCGGCGGTTTGCGGCGATGTCGCTTCAAGCATGGTGTCAAGTATGCGTTAGCTTGCTGTGAAGCCCCCAATCGAGAACGGGTCCCGGGCGCGCTCCAGCGCCTGCTCCCGGCCGGCCGTCGGGGCGGCGGAATCGGCCTGACCAGCGTGTTCCGGACGACGCGTCTCGCGGTGGTTTCACCAACGTCACATGGCCGGCGTGACCGAATCGAACTTGTTATCGAGCCGAAATGGCGGCTATCGGGCTTTGACGAGCTCCTCGCCGGACTCGTAGAAAACGGTGATGTTCGAGCCGGTCACGATCTCTGCGAGGTACACACCGAGCGGTTCCACCTCGTAGTAGTAGTGAACGTCGCCCCGGGGGTCGATCGCCGTAGCGCACGATAAGCCCGGCGCCCCGCAGCGTTGTTTGATGGGTACGGCGAGAACGGCGAGAACCACCACCACGGCGATCCCGGCGATCAGCCGACCCCTGCCGAAGGCCTGCCTGGTCGTTGGCGCCGGATGCATCACCGTTGGAGTGTAAGCGGCAGGCCCGCCCGATTCGGCTCGGCGCAGTAGGTTTTGCAGCTATGGCCATTGCAAACCCCGGCGGCGCCGCGTCGCCGCAGACCCGGGTCGAGGTGCTGGGCAATATCGGGCCCAACTGGTTCGCCGCGGTGATGGGCACCGGGATCGTGGCCAGCGCCGGCGCGGCCCTGCCCGTGCACGTCGTGGGGCTGCGCGCCTTCGCCCAGGTGGTCTGGGTGATCGCCGCCGTCCTGCTGGTGATACTCATCGTCCTGGTCGGGGGCCACTGGTTGCGCCACCCCACGGTGGCGCGCACGCACGCACGCAATCCGCAGATGGCGCACTTCTACGGCGCCGCGCCGATGGCGCTGATGACGGTCGGCGGGGGAGCGGTGCTGGTCGGAAGGGACCTGCTCGGCGAGCGCATCGCCGTCGACCTGGATTGGGTGTTGTGGACGGCGGGAACGCTGGGCGGGCTGTTCACCGCGGTCAGCATCCCGTTTTTGATGTTCACCCAGCACAACGTCGAGCCCGACGCGGCCTTCGGGGGCTGGCTGATGCCGGTGGTCCCGCCCATGGTGACCGCGGCCATGGGGGCGCTGCTGCTGCCGCACATGGCGGCGGGCACCGGACGCGAAACCATGCTCTACGGCTGCTACGCGATGTTCGGCCTGTCGTTGCTGGCTTCCCTGAACATCATCGCGATGATCTGGGCGCGCCTGACCCTGTACGGCACGTCGGGCTCGGCGCGGGTGCCGACGCTGTGGATCGTCCTGGGCCCGCTCGGCCAGTCGATCACCGCCGCAGGGCTGTTAGGTGCAAGCGCGGGACTGGCCGTCAACCCCGAACTGGCCGAGGACCTGAATGCCTTCGCGATCCTGTACGGAGTCCCGGTGTGGGGCTTCGCGGTGTTGTGGATTGCGCTGGCCACTTCGCTGACCGTGCGCACGCTGCGTCGCGGCATGCCGTTCGCGTTGACGTGGTGGAGCCTGACCTTCCCGGTCGGAACGTTCGTGACGGGCACCTCCCAGCTCGCCGGCCACACGCATCTGCCCGCGTTCCGGGTGGCCGCGGTGATCGCGTACGCCGGGCTGTTGTTCACCTGGCTGCTGGTGGCTGTGCGCACCACGCGGGGGAGCCTGCGCGGCAACCTGCTCAAGCTGCCGCCCAGCACCGCGCCGGTCAAGGCCAGCAAAGAACCGGTGTCCTGAAGCCGCGGCGGTCGAGTTCGTCCGCGTTTCGGCGCCCGGGGTCGGCGGGTAGGCAACCCTGAGCCGATCGGAGGGCTAAATGATGGACACGATCGAGCCGCCGCAGCGGGGCACTCCCGACGAGACGCCCGAGCGGCTGGCGCCGGCCGAGACACCCGAACGGCTAACCCCGGCGGAACCGCCGGAGCGGTTGACGCCGTCGGAACCGTCCGAGCGTCAGCCGCGGACACGAGCAGCTTGACGAGATCGGAGGCTGAGGATGCGCGCTGAGGAAGGCGACGAAACCGTCGGCGACTACGCGGCGGAGGGACAACAAGCTCTCGGCAGGATCAAGGCTTCGCAGTGGGCCGGGAGCCGCCTCGGCGATGTCGCCCGGCGGTTCTCGCGCCTGTGGCGGGGCGATCACTTGTCGGAAGGCAAACCGGACGCATAGCGGGTGGTCACGCGGGCGCGGGGTAGCGGTGGGCCCACGGGGCGGCTTCCTCGAGTTGGGCTGCCAGCTGCAGGAGGTCGCCGTCGGCACCTAGGCGCCCGACGAATTGAACCCCGAGGGGAAGCCCGTCGTCGGTCCAGTGCAGGGGCACGCTGATCGCCGGGCGTCCGGTGATGTTGGCCAGCTGCGTGTAAGGCACCCATCCCAGGCTCTGCTGGACCAATTGGTCGAGAATCCCGCTGAGCGCCATGAGTTTTCCCGCGCGCAGCTTGCTGGCGATGCGGGCCACCTGTTGGAGGGGCCGCGGCGTGGCCGTCGCGCCGACCCGAAGCGGCGGCGTGGCCAGAGTGGGGGTCAGCAAGAAATCGAAGGTCTCGTGGAACGACGCCAGCGATCGGATGTGACTGTTCCGGTTCTCCAGCGCGAAGATCGGTGCCAGGACGCCGGTGGACCGGGCGAGTTCACTCACGGCCAAGGTGTCGGCCTCGAAATCGCGGTCGCCGGCGCCGGTGCGTTGTCTGGCGTCCGCGACGTGCTGGTACAGCTGGGCGAACCAGATGGTGAGAAAGTCGCGGGCGAGGGCGGCGTCGTCGTACGGCGGCCGAACCTCCTCGACCCGGTGCCCCAGATCGCTCAGGAGCGACACCGCCCGTTCCACCGCGGCGACGGCTTCCGGGTCCGGGTGTGGGTTGATCGCCGAGGACCACGAGTATCCGATCCGCAGCGTGCCCGGACGACGCTTGACGTGGTCGGCGAAAGCGCCTCGCGGAACGGCGACTTCGTAGGCCGCGCACGGATCGCGGCCGACGATCGCGTCGCACAGCGCGGCGCTGTCACGCACCGTGCGCGAAACGACGCCCTGGGTCACCATCCCGAACATCGGCTCGCCCGTCTGCGGCCCGTACGGCGAAAGTCCCCGGCTGAACTTGAGGCCGACGAGCCCGTTGCAGGCGGCCGGGATGCGGATGGATCCGCCGCCGTCGTTGGCCCCCGCGGCTGGGACGATTCCGGCCGCCACCGCCGCCCCGGAACCTCCGGAAGAGCCGCCGGGGGTGTGCTGGGTGTTCCAGGGGTTGCGCGCCGGCCCCCAGTAATCGGATTCTGTGACGCCCTTGGCCCCGAACTCGGGGGTGTTGGTCATCGCGAAGATCACCAGCCCCGCGTCCAGGAACCGCTGCGTCACCAGGGCGTGTCGATCGGCCACGTCGTTGGCTAGGGACCGGGAACCGCTCGCGGTCGGGAAGCCGCGATACTCCTGCGCGAGGTCTTTGATCACGAAGGGCACTCCGGCGAAGGGTCCGCTCAGGGCCGGGTCGGCGGCCCGCCTGTCCGCGACCTCGCCGAGGTGGCGGACGATCGCGTTCAACCGCGGATTGACGGCGTCGGCCCGCTGCCGTGCCAATGCGAGAAGTTCGGACGCCGTGACCTGCTTGCGCTCGACCAGTTCGGCCAACGCGGTCGCATCCAAGGACAGGTATTCGTCAAGCTGCATCGGTTTCTCCTCGGGACGCTCCGCTGCATCGTATTGGAGCCGCTTCGAGGCCGGGTCGTGCCGAAACGGCTTAGTATCACCTGATGCCCATGGCAGTGGAACCGTTCTCGATCCGGGGGACCGGCGGCGTGCGCATCGTCGCCGATCGGCTAGGCGATCCGCAGGCGCGGGCCGTGGTGTTCCTGCACGGTGGCGGGCAGACGCGTCGTTCGTGGGGCAAGGCCGCCGCCGCCGTCGCGCAGCGCGGCTGGCAGGCCGTCACCGTCGACCTGCGCGGCCACGGGGAATCGGATTGGTCCGACGAGGGCGACTACCGCGTCGTCAGCTTCGCCGGCGACGTCCAGGAAGTACTCGGCACGCTGCCCCCGCAACCGGTGCTGGTCGGCGCCTCCCTGGGCGGCTTCACGTCGATGCTGCTCGCGGGTGAGCTCTCCCCGGGCATCGCCAGTGCGGTCGTGTTGGTCGACATCGTGCCCAACATGGACCAGTCCGGGGCGAATCGGATCCACGCCTTCATGTCCGAGCGGGTGGAATCGGGGTTCGGCTCGCTGGACGAGGTCGCTGACGCCATCGCCGAATACAACCCGCACCGGCCGCGGCCCACCGACCTGGACGGCCTGACCACGAATCTGCGCCGCCGCGGCGATCGCTGGTACTGGCACTGGGATCCCCAGTTCATCAGCGGAACCGCCGCGTTTCCCCCGTTCGAGGTCACCGACCCCGATCGCATGCACGCGGCCGTCGACGCGATCCTGCGCGGCGGCGTGCCGATGCTGTTGATTCGGGGACAGATGAGTGACCTCGTCAGCCAGGAACGCGCCGACGAATTCCTGGCGCGCTTCCCGCAGGTCGAGTTCACCGACGTGCGCGGTGCGGGGCACATGGTGGCCGGTGATCGTAACGACATCTTCGCCGACGCCGTGCTGGGCTTCCTCGCCCGCCACGTCGGCAGCTGATCATCGGTTTGTCGACCTCGCGGCGAAAGCTGTTGTGTTGCAGAGCAATCGCCACCGATTTGCCATACACCTCAATTCGCTCGGGCGGGCCGGCGGGCGTATTCCGAACGGTCGGGGGGCCGAAACCCGCTCCCGCTGTTAGCATGCTGCCCGATACATCAAGAGAGGTGGCGTGGCCATGCGGTGGTTGCGAGGGTTGGGCCTGGTCGGCGCTGTGGTCGTCGCCACGATGGCGTTGGCGAATCCCGCGCGTGCGGATTCGGGCGTGACGCCGGGTATGAAGGTTGAGGATGAAAATAACTCGTGCACAGCGGGTTTCGCGGCGAAGGGTAACGACGGTAGCTATTACCTGATGACCAGCGGCCACTGCGACGCCCATGACGGTTCGTTGTGGACGTACGGAAATTCGTTACCGCTCGGGAGGATCAGCGCCAGCGAGCAGGTGGGCGAGACGCGGGACGCGGCGATCATCCGCTTCAATCCGGGCGTCGGCGCGCCGATAGGTGATGTCGGCGGCAGGTATGTGGTCCGGGATGTGTTGAACGGCGACCAGATTCGGGAGGGTGTGCCCTTCTGCAAGATCGGCGCGGTCACCGGCGAGACCTGTGGGGTCGTCAAGCATGTCGAATCCGGCGTTGTGACAGCCAGCGTGTTCAGCCTCAACGGGGACAGCGGCAGCCCCGGTTTCGTGAAGAACGATGACGGCACCGTGAGTGCGGTGGGTTTGTTGATGTCTTCCCCCGAGGGCGACGACAACACCACCGACTTCGTACTCGTCGATCCGCTACTGGGCAAGTGGGGTTTGCGCGTTCTGCCGTAGCGTGTGGCGTCCCGACACCGCGTTTCTCTTTCACCGGCAGCGGGTACCCGGGCTCGCGGCATTCGGGCGTCCGTGCTGCAGGTTCGGCCTGGGCTCGCGCAGTTGACCAGGCCAACGAGTTGGCTGTGCGACACCAGCGACACGAAGGAGAGCAGTAGTGAAGCGTGGGTTCGTCGTCGGCATGGCGGGCATGGCCGTGGTGGCCGCGGCCTGCGCCGGCTGTTCGAGTAACAAGTCAAACACCGGGCCCTCGTCCTCGTCCTCGTCGTCGCCGTCGGCGGCCGGCCCGCAGGTCATCGTGGACGGTCAGGCGCAGAACGTCAGCGGCCAGGTCACCTGCACCGCGGCGGGCGACAACACCAACATCGGCATCGGGGACGCCACAGCCGGCGTCGGCGCGGTGGTCAGCAACGCCAACCCGCCCATCGTTCACTCGGTCGGGCTCGGCAGCGTCAACGGCATCACGCTCGGCTTCTCCGACGCCGCTCCCAACCAGGGCGGCAACGCCGGAGCCGCGGTGAACGGGAAAACGTATGCGATCAAGGGCACCGCAACCGGGCTCGACATGAGCAACCCGCAGCAACCGCAGCAGGTGACCAAGTCATTCGAGTTGGACGTCACCTGCCCGTAGTGCAGGCGATCCACACCCAAGAGGGGACGCAGCTATGTCGATGAAACGT
This sequence comes from Mycobacterium sp. E342, assembly GCF_001667665.1. Lineage (NCBI taxonomy): Bacteria > Bacillati > Actinomycetota > Actinomycetes > Mycobacteriales > Mycobacteriaceae > Mycobacterium > Mycobacterium sp. E342. Next base: position 6,563 of record NZ_LZJM01000022.1, on the reverse strand, counting down.
GTTGTCAGCGCGGCGGCGGTCGCGGTGGGCCTGAGTATCTCCGCGGTCACCTTGAGCGCGAGCTCGGCCTTCGCGGCGCCGCTCGACCCGCCCCCGCCGTGCCCGAACTGCCATGGAGGCGGCGGCGGTGGTGGGGGTGGCGCTCCCGGCGGCGGCGGTGGTGGTCCGCAGAACGGGCCGGGCGGTCAGCAGGCCGGACCCGGCGGTGCGCCGGGCGGGCAGAACAATCCTCCCCAAGGTGGCCATGGGCAGAACAACCCGCCGCAGGGTGGCCAGAACAACCCGCCGCAAGGCGGCCAAGACAACCCGCCCCAGGGTGGTCAGAACAACCCGCCCCAGGGCGGGCAGAACCCGCCGGGTGGGCAATCCAACGCGCCGGCGAGCGAACACAACGCACCCCCGCCGGAGGGCAGGCAGGCCCTCAACCCGCCGAGCACGCAGCCACCGCACCAGCCCTATGTCCCGCGCGGGACCTACGTCAGCGGCAACGCCCAGGTCGGCGGGCCCGGCGACGCGCGCACCGGCTTCAGCGTCGTGGACCACGGCGCGCCGCCACCACCGCCGCCGCGAGGACACGGCTGGAACGACGGCCCGGCACCCGGCCACGCGCCGCCACATTGGGTGGGTGCACCGCCTCCGGGTGGCTGGGACGGTCCGCCGCCTCCAGGCGGCTGGAACCGCCCGTGGTCCGGGCCGCCGCGTGACGTCGTCGCGGCGCAGGCCGATTTCGGGCCGTTCCAGTACGACACCTACACCGCCATCCCGGTCTTCAACTGGCAGTTCGGCGGCTGGGGCTTCTGGTACATGGGGGTCTGGGTCCCGCTGTACTGACGGTCCGGCCTGGCCGGACCGCCGCATCGGGACGCCGGCGGACGCAGCCGCCACAGCCGCGGTGCGCCCGTCGGCGGGCGGTCGGCGGGTCGTCGTGGCAGGCTCCGGGAATGGATGTGCGGGAAAACGTTCGCCGAGCCATCGAGGTCATGACGGCGTGGACGTCGGACAGCGGCAATGAATTCGCATGGAACCGGCTCGTTGAAAACGTCACCAACGAACCCGACGGCGAAATCATGCTGCTGATGGGCTTCGTCAATCTCGCCGGCGAGTTGGGAATCAAGCTCGAGAAGGCGACCGGACAGACCATGCGCACCCACCTGCAAGACATCGCCCTGAAATACCTGTGAGGGCGCATGAACACGATGGACAAGCGGTTCGTCCGGGTCGGCCGCGACGGCGGCGTCGTCACCGTCGAGCTGATCAATTCCAAATCGCTCAACATCGTCGGCACGGCCGCCATCGAAGAATTGACACAGGCGCTCGTCACCGTCGGCGATGACGCTGACGCTCGGGTGGTCGTGCTGCGCGGGGCCGGGGACGCGGCGTTCATCGGTGGCGCCGACATCCACGAGATGGTCGCCCTGGACCGCGTCAGCGCCGAGGCGTTCATCCGTCGGCTCGCGGGCCTCTGCGAGGCGATCCGTCAATGCCCCGTCCCGGTCATCGCCCGGCTCGCCGGGTATTGCCTGGGCGGTGGGCTCGAGGTCGCGATGTGCTGCGATCTGCGGATCGCCGAGTCCGGCGCCAAATTCGGCATGCCCGAAGTGGCGGTCGGAATTCCCTCGGTGATCCATTCGGCCTTGATGCCGGCCTTGATCGGGGCGTCGCACGCGGCCTGGCTCCTGCTGACGGGCGAAACGATTGACGCCGCCACGGCCGTCACGTGGGGCCTGGTCCACGAGGTGGTCGCCCCCGACGCGCTTGACTCTCGCATCGCCGCACTCGCAGGCAGGCTCGCGGGATTCGGCCCGCACGCGGTCCGCCAACAGAAGCGGCTGCTCAACAAGTGGTTCGACATGACGGTGCACGGGGCGATCGAGGACAGCATCGAGCAGTTCGGTCTGGCGTTTCTGACCGGAGAGCCACAAGAGCACATGCGGGCGTTCCTCGCCCGCAAGAAGGACCGAGCGTAGCGCTGGCCCATAGCGGGCGCGTCGAGCGCTTAAATCCCTTGGGGTGCTTGCTTATCGGCCCGGCGTACGGTCTTTACTGCGGGTGGGTGGCGAGGTAGTCCCCGACGGGGATCGGGGCCGGCGCTGAGTAACCGACGGGCAGCAGGACGTCGCCGGCGGTGGTGACGTAGTAGACGTCCCAGCGGTAGTAGGTGGGGAAAGCGGCCGGATCGGCGGCGATCAGGGCGGCGTATTGGTCGACCGCATCGACGTACTGGTGCGCGTGGTTGTAGCCGTAGATGGCGCGAGCGGGGTCGTTGGCGAAGCCGTTGGCGGCGAGGAACCGGCCCGCCGCCATGATGCTGTCGCGGGGCGAGTTGATGTCGCCACCCTGGCCGTAGGTGGCGAAGGTCGACGGCAAGAACTGCATGGGCCCTTGGGCGCCGGCCGTACTGACGCCGTTGATGCTGCCGAAGCGGGTCTCGACGAAGTTGATCGCTGCCAGGTAGTTCCAGCCGACGCCGGTCTCGGCTTCCGCCGCGTGGTAGTCGTTCATCAGCTCGTCGGCCGGGACCGGGGGGTCGACCCGCCACGCGGGAAGCGTGTCTTTCGCGGGCGTCATCGCCTGCAGCTGGCGCCGGGCGTCGAGGTTGCGGTCGTAGACGTCGACCAGTTCGGGCGGGACGCGTGGCCGGGTGACCGAGTCCCATTCGGGGTGTCTCCCGATGGCCCGGTACGCGGCCTGCTCCCGATGCGCCGCCGCCACCAACGCCGGCTCCGGCGTCGATGGGTCACGCAGCGCCCGCTCGTCGGCGACCAGGTCGTCGGCCAGTTGCGCCGGGTCGGTCGCCAGTTGCGGCTGTGCGCCGAGGGGTGGATTGGGTGCGGCGGGCACCGCCCTGGATGCGAGCGGTGTGGCCGCCGCAGTCGGTCCGTTCGCAGCGGTTACCGCCGTGGCGGTCGGCCTCACCGCCGAGGGTGAACAACCGGCGATTGCGAACATGGCCACGCAGAGCAACATCGGCCCGGTGTGCCGTATTGTCCGGATATTCGCGACGCGGTCACGGCTCACGGTGATCACTTTCGTCGACTGCCCTTAACAGTCTTCCGCATCGAGGGGCCGGACATCAATGTGGCTGACCGAGCGCGGACGAGTCGGAAGTGGAAATTCCTTCGAGTTGCGGCCAATACCGGCGCATTCCAGACTGGGAAATCAGCTTCCCTGCAGAGCGGAATAGTTATATGCCTGACGCCTTGCCCGGCCCGTCGGCGAGACGAATCGGCGTCCTGATGCGCCCGGCGATTCTGGCCGCAGTCCTGACGGCGTTAATCGCCGGACCGCAGATCCCGCCTTTGTTGCCGCCAGGGTGCGCCATTGGCTGGACCATGGTCGGGGGCGTGTTGATGTTCGTGCCCGACTGCACGCATCGGTCGCAGGCTCCTCCGCCGCCCCCGCCCGACGGCCCGCCGCCTGATCCCGTTGCGCCACCGGACCAGTAGACGATACGGATCTTCCCGCCAGGGGGACGGGCCGAGCGCGGCGCCGGTTCCCGGTCAGACCACCTACGACGGCGTCGCGGCGCTGGGATCGCTGTTGGGGCGGTCGGAGAAAGCCGGAAGTTGCACCGGTTCTCCATCGCGGGCGGGGCGTGACACGACCTCGGGCTCGTAGCGATGCGAAAACAGGTCGGACGATGTCATGGAGTGGGACTCCTCGAATTGGTTTTGGCTTCGGCCCAAACGTAAGTGGTGGAGCGAAGAGCGATCGATTCGTAGATGCGCCCCTCCGCATAGGAAATCGCTGGGGAAGGCGAACACGACCGCTGACACCAATCTACACCCGCAACGCACTGTGGGCTGGCGGGAAAGCTCCCACCAGCCCACATGGAGTAGAACTCGCTCTAGACGGCAGTCACTCCGACTGCCTGCGGGCCCTTGGCTCCCTGCTCGACGTTGAACTCGACTCGTTGGTTCTCTTCGAGCGATCGGTAGCCGCCGCCCTGAATTTCCGAGTAGTGGACGAACACATCTGCTGCGCCGCCGTCCGGAGCGATAAAACCGAAGCCTTTTTCGCTGTTAAACCATTTCACAGTTCCCTGTGTCATACCTTCAACTTCTCTCATTTCGAATGGATGCCGATGGGCATCCCCGGCAACCGTAGCACATGCTGCATCTACCAACGCTAATCGGCTGCACCAGAATACTTTTCATGTAGTCAAAGGCCGATGGGCGACCAAAAGGCCCTGGGCTCTCGAATAGTCCTGATAGGCAGCGTGTTTCGATGACTCGGGCCTGCGTACACCAGAATTCTCCTAGTTGCTACCGCCGGGGCCGGGGCGCCGTCCCGCGTGGGTCTGGCACCTCTGCAGGCACCCGTTCACGGCCTGCGGGCGCTCACCCGATCGCCCGCCTGTGCCCCGAGGCTTGTGACAACGCCGTGGCAGTCGCAAACTTGTTGATATGCGCGACCGCGAGACCATCGACGCAGAATTGCGGCGCATCGCAATGCGGCGCCGCGCAATGCGCGAGCAGGGCGGTCGGCTGTCGTCATGGGAGGTTGACGAGCTGCTCGACGAGCTCCTGGCCCACAACACGGGGGCGTCTTCGAGCAACTCGATGGGGGCGCGCGCAACCGGAACCGTCGCCGACAACGCGTCGCGCGGCGACACTGCGAGGAGCAGGGCGCGCCGGCGTAAGCGCCCGCTGTTCCGCCGGGCTCTTTTCGCGGCCATGCCGCTATCGCTGGTCGCCATCGCCGCCGCGGTGGTGCTGGTGGTGTTCACCGTTCACCGCCAAGATCCATCGCCGCAGCCGACCGAAACCCCGGCGTCGGCCGCGCCGCCCCCCAATCGAATGGCGCCGAAAGTGGCCGCTCCGCGCGTTGACATCGCCGACGCGGCGTTCATCACCGCGCTGAAGCGTCAGGGCGTACCGGTTCCCAGCCAGGAGTACGTGACCGCCCAAGGGCACGCGGTCTGCGACTTCCTGGCGCGCCAACCCAATTTCGCGGACGCGGTCCAGTTCGTGCAGCGATCATCGGTGTGGGACGCCGATCAGAGCGCGCAAGTGACGGCGGGGGCGATCGTCTCGTATTGCCCGCAGTCTCGACCCACCGTCGCGGACCAGCTGCAGCCCGCCTATCAGAACACCCTCTCCGATCTGCAGGCCATCCAACGGCAACTGGACGGAATCCAAGGCGACCTGCAGGGCATCCAGGGAAGTCTGGACGGCATCCCGGGCCGTCCCTGATCGGTTTCCTACCCCCTAAGGCGGGGACTACCCGGAACCGATCGGCCCTTTTCTAGCAACGCTGCTGGGACTACGATCTCCCTGCACGGAGATATGGGATGCTCAGCATGGCTAACCGTTTGGCATTCATGGTCCCAGCCGTATTCACGCTGGCGTTCATCACGACGTGTCTCTCGCCGGGAGTAAGTAGAGCCGCCGAATGTGGCCAAGGCACCGTATACGACGCACCATCCGATACCTGTGTGGTTCTCGCGCAGGCGCCGCAACACCCCGAAGCCGTCCATGCCGGGCATCATCACGTCCAGGATCACCGCGTCGGGCCGGGCTTCCCGCGCCCGGTCCAGCGCCTGGGCTCCGTTGGTCGCGGTATAGACCTCGAACCCCTGAAACTTCAGGCTCACCGAGAGCAACTCGACGATGTTGGCCTCGTCGTCGACCACCAGGACGCGAGCCTCCGGTTTGGTTTCACTTGGGGTTGCCGCGGTCATCAGGTTCTTCTACCCCTTGGTTGTACGTTAGCTATGTGAAGATTGTGTGTTTGCTGAGAGCTCAGTGCCAACACTCTGATAGTAGTCTGCCAGGAATCGCGACAATGGCGCGGACCTGCGCAGCTTGACGTCCTCGCGTCGCGAATAAACTCGTGGGATGAATCTCGCCGCACGGATCGTCTCGGCCGCGACCGCCCCGGCGCGTGTGGGGCTCGCGGCCGCGGACGCCAGCCTGACCGTCGCCGGCGCGGCGGTGGGTGTGGCGAAACGGGCTCTGGGTGACGGCGGTGCCGCCGGAACCGCGGCCATGACGTCCATGCTGGGAATCGACGACGCGATCGTTCGCGCCAACCGGCTCGCCCGACTGCTCGACGACGACGCGCCACTCGGGCGGGCGGTCGCGCCGGACGGACCGATCGACCGCCTGTTGCGCCCGGGCGGTGTGGTCGACATGCTCACCTCGGATGGCGGCCTGCTGGACCGCCTGACCGCCGAGGGCGGCGGACTGCACCGCACGCTCCAGCCCGGCGGGCTGGCCGATCAGCTGGTCTCGGAGGACGGGTTGATCGAGCGGCTGCTGGCCGAGGATGGGCTGGCCGACCGGCTGCTGGCCGAGGGTGGCCTGGTCGACAAGCTGACGGCGAAAAACGGGCCGCTGGATCAGCTCGCCGACGTCGCCGACACCCTGGCGCGGCTGACGCCCGGGATGGAGGCGCTGGAGCCGGCGATCGCCACGCTGCAGGACGCCGTCGTCGCGCTGACCATGGTGGTCAACCCGCTGAGCAACATCGCCGACCGCATCCCACTGCCGGGCCGGCGCCGTCCGTCGTCGCGGGCCGTGCGCTCAACGCGCATGATCGACACCGGCGAGTGACCGATT
>NZ_LZJM01000021.1:0-1428 GCF_001667665.1 Mycobacterium sp. E342 | reverse complement strand
CAGGCGGGCCTGCTCATCGACGTCGAGCACCTCGACCGAGGAGACTTGCTCGGTGGGGTCGGCGGTCATCGCCGCCAGCACCCGCTGGAACCGCTGGATCAGGGTGTGGATGGTGTTGGGGTCGAAGATGTCGGTGCGAAATTCCACCGCCCCACTAATCCCGGCCGGTTGGCCCGCCTCGGTGAAGTTCTCGGTCAGAGAGAATGTCAAATCCATGCGCGCGGTGTGGGTTTGCACCGGTATGGGGTTGGCTTGTAGATCCCCCAGGCCCAGGTCGGTCAGGTTGTGGTGTTGCCAGGCCAGCATCACCTGCACCAGCGGGTGATGGGCCAGGCTGCGGGCCGGGTGCAGCCGTTCCACCAAGACTTCGAAGGGCACATCCTGGTGCTCGAAGGCGGCCAGGCTGCGCGCCCGCACCTGGCCAAGGAGTTCGGTCACACTGGGGTCGCGGGTCAGATCGACGCGTAGCACCAGGGTGTTGACGAAGAACCCGACCAGCTCATCTAGAGCGGGGTCGCGCCGCCCGGCGATCGGGAACCCCACCGCCACATCAGTATTGGTGCTGAGTTTGGCCAACAAGACTGCTAGGGCGGCTTGGAGCACCATGAAACTGGTGGCGTTGTGGGTGCGGGCCAGCTGGGTGATCTGCTGCTGCAGCTCGGCGGGCCACTCGATCGGGAGGCTGGCCCCGCGATAATCGGCCACCGCGGGATAGGGCCGATCGGTGGGCAACACCAGGCGTTCGGGCATGCCGGCCAGCGCGTGCTGCCAGTAAGCCAACTGCGCGCCGATCCGACTATCCGGATCCTCCAAGTCGCCGAACTGCTCACGTTGCCAGAGTGTGTAGTCGGCGTACTGCACCGCCAACGGCACCCAACCAGGGGCCTGCCCCACCGTCCGGGCGGCATACGCGGCGCCCAGATCACCGATCAGCGGGGTGATCGACCAGCCGTCGGCGGCGATGTGGTGGGCCACCGCCACCAACACACACTCCTGGTCGCCTAACCGGAAAAGCTGGGCCCGCAACGGAATCTCGGCGGCTAGATCAAACGCGTGACTGGCCACCGCCGCGATCGCTTGGTTCAACTGAGTATCCGACCAGCCGCTGGCATCGATCACCGCCCAGCCGAACTCGACCCCCTCAACCGGCACCACCTGCTGCTCAGGAACCCCATCAACCGCGGGGAACACCGTGCGCAGGCTTTCATGGCGGCCCACCACATCACCGAGCGCAACCTTCAGGGCGTCCACGTCGAGTGGCCCCGTGAGGCGCACCGCCATGGGCATGTTGTAAACCGCCGACCGGCCCAGCAACTGATCGATAAACCACAACCGCAACTGGGCAAACGACAACGGCACCACTGCCGGCCGCTGCTGGGCCGTCAGCGGGGCCAGCCCACCCCCACCCCCGGCCTGGATGCGGGGTGC
>NZ_LZJM01000020.1:0-586 GCF_001667665.1 Mycobacterium sp. E342 | reverse complement strand
GCCCGGGCGATCTCGCGAATCGTGGTGCGCGAATAGCCATTCTCGGCCACGCATCGCATCGCGGCGGTGATGATGCGGGCCCGGGTCTGCTCACCGTCGGCACCCACCGGGCGGCCCAATCGCGGCGGCGTGGCGCTCATGCGGCGGGAAGCACGTGGCAGCTCCGTCCATCACGCACTACGCACCTCCGCGGCGAAGCCGGAACTAATCGATCACTCGATTATATTCGACTGTGTCGGGCACCGAGAGCCGGCGGACGGGACGCGCGAGTGAGGACAGCACGGTGACGCGGGCGCAACGGGGACGTCCGGTCGGTGCCAGCGGCGAGGAGACGCGGCAGCGGATCGTCGTTGTCACCATGCGCTGCGTGGCCGAGAATGGCTATTCGCGCACCACGATTCGCGAGATCGCCCGGGCGGCGAACATCACCAGCGGAAGCCTGTACCACTACTTCCCGAACAAGTCCGAATTGCTGGACGCGGCCGTCGAGGACATCGAGCGCATCGCGGTGCCGCGGCTGCGAGCCGCCGCCGCGGGTTCCGGCGGCGTGGTCGAGCGCATCGCGGCGGTGCTGGACGAGGCGAGC
>NZ_LZJM01000019.1:0-780 GCF_001667665.1 Mycobacterium sp. E342 | reverse complement strand
TGCTCATCGACACGGCCCACATACTGCAACTGCCCATCCGGGCCCCAACACACCAAATCCCCGGTGCGATACATCCGTGCCCCCGGTGCCCCGGTGAAGGGACACGCCACAAACCGGGACGCGGTCAATGGTGAGCGGCCCCAATACCCCACCCCCACACCATGACCGGCCACATAGAGTTCCCCGACCACCCCGGCCGGCACCGCACGCAACCACGGGTCCAGGACGAACAGCGCCGCTCCCGGCACCGGCGACCCAATCGGCACAACCCCCGTACCCGGGGTAAGCGGGGCACTGATCGCCACCCACACCGTGGTCTCGGTCGGCCCATAAGCGTTGAGCATCACCCGCCCCGGCGCCCACCGATTGACCACCTCAGCCGGACACGCCTCTCCACCCACCAGCAAAGCCGTCGACTCCAAACCCTCCGGTCGGAGCGTCGCCACCGCATTGGGGGTTTGGCTTAATACACTGACTTGTTCCGCAATCAGCAACGCGTGCAAGTCATCCGGTGATGCGGCCACCGCCTCGGGCACCATTACCAACCGAGCGCCGTGTAGCAGGGGGGCGAATATCTCCCACACGGAAAAGTCGAAGGCATAGGAGTGACCCTGTGTCCACACTTGCCCAGACGGCTGGCCGGCATCGAGAAACTCGATCAGTTGGGTGACGTTGTGGTGGGTAATGGCCACGCCTTTGGGCACCCCGGTGGTGCCCGAGGTGTAAATCAAATACGCAATGTCCTCAGACGCCGGACCCGGTGGTCGGGTGGCCGGTTGG
>NZ_LZJM01000018.1:0-38744 GCF_001667665.1 Mycobacterium sp. E342 | reverse complement strand
GCGGGGCGGGGCGGCTGCGGGGCGGCGGGTGGGGGGTGGGGGGGGGCGGGGGCCGCGGTCGGCCTGGGTGTGGGGAACGAGGGTTCGACCGGGCCGGCCCCCGGCGCCGCGACCGGCCGGCCGGCGACGGTGGTGGAACAGGCGTCGATCAGTGCGGGGCTGACCAGCACGGGCGCGATCAGTAGGGATCCACCGGCAAGGCTCCACCGTGCCCTTTGCGAAAACCGCACGCATCACTCCCGCTGATCACCCGATACCGGGAAATCAGATTACGCGGGAAGTGGCGAAACTCCGGGCAGCCGCGCGCCTATGATGCCGCCCCGATGGGGAAGCTTTATCGCGGCGTGACCGACTGGGTCTCGGCGGCCCGGCGGGCGGCCGCCACGATGCCCTGGTAACCGGTGCACCGGCAGAAGTTGCCCGACAGGCCCTCGCGGATCTCGTGATCGCTGGGGTCGGGATTGTCGCGCAGCAGCGCGGTCAGCGACATGACGAAACCCGGGGTGCAGAAGCCGCATTGCAGCCCGTGGCACTCCCGCAGCGCCGACTGCACGGGCGACAGGGTGCCGTCCGGTGCGGCGACGCCTTCGACCGTCGTCACCTCCGCCCCCTCGGCCTGCACCGCGAACATCAGGCACGAACGCACGGCCTCCCCGTCCAGCAGGACCGTGCACGCCCCGCACGCCCCGTGCTCGCAGCCCAGGTGGGTGCCGGTCAGCCCGCACCTTTCCCGCAGGAAGTCCGCCAGCGTCATCCGCGGTTCGACGGTGGCGGTGACCGGAGTCCCGTTGACGGACAGTTCGATTGGGTGTTCACGCATCGCTTGCCCCCGTCGCTGCTTCGGCTGTCGCTCGTGTCCAGGCGCGCGCGGCCATCGCGGCGCCCACCTGCAGCCGGTACGGCGCCGAGCCCTGCAGGTCGTTGGGAACGTCGTCCAGCCCGCTCATGGCCGCCTCGCCGATCTGTTCGGGCACCAGCTCGGCGACGGGCCTGCCCACCGCCCCCACCTCGGCCGCGGTCGCGCGGCGCACCGTGGACCCCATGCCCAGCAGCCCGATCGCGCAGCGCGACACCCGATCCCGGTCGTCCAGCTGGACGGCGACCAGCGCGCCCGCGATCGCGAAATCGCCGTGCCGGCGCGAGAATTCCTCCACCGCGAACCCCGATCTGCCGTCCCACACGGGGAATCGCACCCCGGTCAGCACCTCGTCGGAATCCATGGTGGTCTCCCATACCCCGGCGAAGAAGTCGGCGGCCGCGAGCTCGCGGCTCCCGCGCGGCGAGGCGACCTCCATCACCGCGTCCAGCGTCAGTGCCGCGGCCGGGTACTCGCCGGCGGCATCGGCGTGGGCGATCGACCCACCAAGGGTGCCGCGGTTGCGGATCTGGAAATGCCCGACGAACGGCGTCGCCCGGGTCAACAACGGAACCGCTTGGCGCACTTGGTCGTCAGCGCCCACGGTCGCCTCCGTGGTGCCCGCACCGATCCACAGCTCGTCGCCCCTGCGTTCGATGCCCTGCAGCTCGGGCAGCCGGGAGATGTCGATGAGATGGTCGAAGTAGGCCAGCCGCATCGCCAGCATCGGCACCAGGCTCTGACCGCCCGCCAGAATCTTCGCGTCATCGCCCAGTTCGGCCAGCAGGCTCACGGCGTCGTCGAGGGTGTCGGGACGGTGGTATTCGAATGCGGCCGGTTTCATCGTTCACCCCGCTCCAGCAGGGCGGCGATCGACGCCGGGCTGGCCGGCAGCCGGGTGACCGTCACACCCAGCGGTGCCAGCGCGTCGTTGATGGCGTTGATCACCGCCGGGGTCGAGCCGATGGCCCCGCCCTCGCCGGCGCCCTTGTAGCCGCCCGGCCCCGGCCCGGGGATCTCGACGTGCCCGAACTCGATCGGCGGCACCTCGGTGGCCGTGGGCAGCAGGTAGTCGACGAAAGTCGTTGCCAGCGGATTGCCGTCGTCGTCGTAGACCATGTCCTCCATCAGGGCGCCGCCGATGCCCTGCACCGTCCCGCCGGCGATCTGGCCTTCCACCACCGACGGGTTGATCATGGGGCCGACGTCCTCGCTGACGATGTAGCGCAGCAGCGTCACCTTGCCCGTCACCACGTCCACCTCGCAGGTGCACGCGTGCGTCGCGTTGGACCAGTGGATGGGATTGGTGGAGTTGAACCGGGCGGTGGCCTCCAGGTTGGTCGACAGCCCCGGCGGCAGTTGCTGCGGCGAGTAGTAGGCCACGTAGGCCAGCTCGCCGAACGACACCGACCTGGCCGGGTCGTCCCGCACGCTGGCGACCGAGAACGCCAGATCCACGTGCGCCTCAGGCACTTTCAGGTGGTGCGCGGCCAGCGCCACGATCTTCTCGCGCAGGACGGCGCCCGCCTCGGCGACGGCGCCCGCGGTCATCGGCGCGCTGCGGCTGCCCTGCGTCCCGGCGCCGTACGGGGTGATCGCGGTGTCACCCTGGATGGTGGCCACGTCGTCGATGTCGGCGCCCAGCGCGTCGGCGGTCAGCTGCACGACGGTGGTCTCGATGCTGTTCCCGCTCGAGCCGCCGTTGACGTAGACGTTGATCTTGCCGGTCGGTTCCATGCGCATGGTGGCGCCTTCGGTGGCCAGGTGCCCGGTCGCCGCGCCGGTGGGCTCGATGTAGGCCGAGAAGCCCAGGCCCAGGTAGCGGCCCTGCGCCAGCGCCTCGGCCTGCTCCTTCCGAAAGCCTTCGTGGTCAAGGATTTTCACCGCCTGCTCGAACGTGTCGATCGGGGCGACGTGGTCATACGGCATGCCGTTGGGGTTGACGTAGGGCATCTCGTCGCGGCGCAACAGGTTGCGCCGGCGCAGCTCGACCGGGTCGACGTGCAGCTTGCGGGCGGCGATATCGAGCAGGATCTCGCGCGCAAGCGTCTCGTACTGCCACGGGCCGCGGTAGGCGGCCAGGCCGCTGGTGTTGGAGAAGACCGTCTTGTAGTTGAAGCTGGCCTTGGGCACCCGGTAGGGGCCGGGGAAGAACATGCCGATGGCGGCCGTGGTCAGCACCGGGTACGGCGTCGGGTAGGCGCCGATGTCCTGGACGAAGTCGATGTCCGCCGCCGCGATGTTGCCCTCGGCGTCGAACGCCATGCGCGCGGTGCCGTCGACGTGGCGGGCCTGCCCGGCCGACATCAGGTTCTCGCGCCGGTCCTCGATCCACTTCAGCGCCGCCGGCACCTTGCGGGCGGCCAGCATGATGCACATGTCCTCGCGCATCGGGACGACCTTCTGGCCGAACCCGCCGCCGGTGTCGCGCATGATGACCCGAACCCGTTGCGCCGCAATGCCCAACAGCCGGGCGCAGAACGCGCGCAGTTCGTGCGGGGTCTGGGTGGACGCCCACATCGTGAGTTCCCCGGTGCCGGCGGTCCATTCGACCACCAGGCCGCGGGTCTCGATCGGCACCGGCGCGTAGATCTGTTGGTAGATGTGCTCTTTGACCACGCACGGCGCGTTGGCGAACAGCTCCTCGTCCGGCGGGGCCCCACCCATGCCGCCCGCGACGTTGTTCGGGTAGGCGTCGTGCACCAGCACCTCGGAGTCCTGCGCGCGGGTGAAGTCGGTGACCGCGGGCAGCGGCTCGTAGTCGACGTCGACGAGTTCCAGGGCGTCCTCGGCGAGGTAGCGGCTTTCGGCGACCACGAGCGCGACCGGGTCGCCGACGAACTTGGCCTCGCCCTCGGCCAGCGGCGGACGCGGGGTGTCCGGGACGTCCTTGCCGGCGACGGCATGCCACGCCTCGCGGACGTCGGGGTTGAGATCGGCGGCGGTGAACACCGCACGCACCCCGGGCAGCGCCAGGGCCGCCGAGGCGTCGATGCCGTTGATCCGCGCCCGCGCGAACGGGCTGCGCACGAAGCAGGCGTGCAGCATCCCGGGCCGCGAAATGTCGTCGACGAAGCTGCCGCGGCCGGTCAGCAGCCGGCCGTCCTCCACCCGCTGGACGCGGGTGCCGGCGTACCGGGGCGCCGGGGTGGCGGGGCCGGCCGCGGTCGCCTGCACGTCCTGGGTCATTGCGCTCCATCATTGTCGCTGGGCGAGAAGCTCAATGTCATCATATGAGAGTGACGTTATCGCAGTCTATCGGCCCGGCGCCGCACATCGTCGGGGTGCTGCTGGCCGCGGGCGCCGGAAGCCGCTATGGCAAGCCGAAGGTGCTGGTCGACGGCTGGCTCGAGGCCGCGGTGGACGCGTTGCAGGACGGCGGCTGTGCCGGCGTCGTCCTGGTCCTGGGCGCCGTCGAGGTCCCCGCCCCGGCCGGGGTCACGGCGATCCTCGCGCCGGAGTGGCGCGCGGGGCTGAGCGCCTCGGTGCGCGCCGGCCTGGACCAGGCCGACCGCATGCGCGCGGACTACGCGGTGCTGCACGTCATCGACACCCCCGACGTCGGCCCCGCCGTGGTGGCACGAGTCGTAGACCACGCGGTGGGGTCCAGCAGCGGCCTGGCCCGCGCCGTGTTCGGCGACCGGCCGGGGCACCCGGTGGTGATCGCGCGCCGGCACTGGCCCGAGGTCCTCTCGCGCATCTCCGGCGATCAGGGCGCCGGCGCCTACCTGCGCACCCGGCACGACGTCGAGCTCGTCGACTGCGCGGATCTGGCCGGCGGTCGCGACATCGACGAGCCCTAGGCCGCCGCGGGCGGGTCGACGGCCGGCAGCGCGGCGTCTTGGGCGGCGGCGTGCACCCGATGACGGACCAGGTACCAACCGACGATCAGTCCGGGAATGCCGACGGCCATCGCGCCGAGCAGCCACGGCCCTTGGACCTTGTCCAACAACATCATGACCAGGACGCCGGCCAGGAAGGCCAGCGTGACGTAGCCGCTGTAGGGCGCCAGCGGCATCCGGAAGTGCGGCCGTTGCACCGTCCCGGCGCGGGACAGCCGGTAGAACCGCAGCTGGCTCGCGACGATCGTCCCCCAGGCCACCACGACGCCCACGGCCGCGATGTGGAGCACGATTTCGAACGCCTGGCTGGGTTTGACGGCGTTGAGCACGATGCCCAGCAGGCCGACAACGGCGGTGAGCAGGATCCCGCCGTACGGCACGCCGTTCTTCGTCATGGGCGCGGTGAACTTCGGGCCGCTGCCGTTGATCGCCATGGACCGCAGGATGCGGCCCGTGGAGTACAGCCCGGCGTTCAGGCTGGACAGCGCGGCGGTGAGCACGACGAGGTTCATCACGCTGCCCGCGCCGCCGAAGCCGACCTTCGAGAAAAAGGTGACGAACGGGCTCACGTGGTCCCGGTAGGCGGTGTGCGGCAGCAGCAGGGCCAGCAGGACCGTCGACCCGATATAGAAGATCGCGATGCGAAACACCACGGAGTTGATCGCCCGGGGCATGATCTTGTGCGGATTCGCGGTCTCCCCGGCCGCGATGCCGACCAGCTCGACCGCGGCATAGGCGAACACCACCCCCGAGGTGACCAGCACCAGGGGCAGCAAGCCGGCCGGCAGCAGGCCCCCGTGGCTATCCCAGAGCGCCACACCGGGGTCATGACCGTCGACCTTGAAGCGTCCGACCAAAAAGACCGTGCCGACGACCAGGAACGTCACCAGCGCGAGCACCTTGATCAACGAGGCCCAGAACTCCAGCTCGCCGAACAGCTTGACCGAGATCAGGTTCATCGCCAGCACGATGACCAACGCGACCAACGCCAGCGTCCACTGCGGGACGGCCTGAAACGCCGTCCAGTAGTGGCAGTAGTGCGCGATCGCGGTGGTGTCCACGATCCCCGTCATCGCCCAGTTGAGGAAATACAACCAGCCCGCGGCGAAAGCGGCCTTCTCGCCGAAGAATTCACGGGCATAGGACACGAAGGATCCCGAGGACGGGCGGTACAGCACCAGCTCGCCGAGGGCTCGCAGGATCAAGAAGACGAAGATGCCGCAGATCCCATACACCAGGAACAAGCCCGGTCCCGCCGACGCGAGCCTTCCGCCGGCGCCGAGGAACAGGCCGGTTCCGATGGCGCCGCCGAGACCGATCATCTGGATCTGGCGGTTGTTCAGGCCCTTGTGATAGCCCGACTCTTCGCGGGTGAGCCGCGCGGCGGCGCTGTCTTGCGGTGGCATTGAGTCCTGCCGTGTCGGCTCCGGGAACGGCTCAGGCTAACCCACCGATGCGCCCGCCCGCTCGCTCAGTCGCCGCACCCCCACGCACCCCCGGGAACAAGACGGCGACGGACGCCGTTAGCATGATCGACAAGTTGAGCGAACCACACTCAATGCTGGGTTGACACCATGGTGGCGACAAGAGCAGTCTTGAGCGGGGTTCACTCAGCATAGTGGCACCAAAGAAGCTCTACTCAATCAGGAGGAATCACTATGGCTCGTGCGGTCGGTATCGACCTCGGGACCACCAACTCCGTCGTCGCAGTTCTCGAGGGCGGCGACCCCGTCGTCGTCGCCAACTCCGAGGGCTCCCGGACGACCCCGTCCATCGTCGCGTTCGCGCGCAACGGTGAGGTGCTCGTCGGCCAGCCCGCCAAGAACCAGGCGGTCACCAACGTCGACCGCACCATCCGTTCGGTCAAGCGGCACATGGGCACGGACTGGTCCATCGAGATCGACGACAAGAAATACACCGCGCAGGAAATCAGCGCCCGCGTGCTGATGAAGCTCAAGCGCGACGCCGAGGCGTACCTGGGTGAGGACATCACCGACGCCGTCATCACCGTGCCGGCGTACTTCAACGACGCCCAGCGCCAGGCGACCAAGGAGGCCGGCCAGATCGCCGGCCTGAACGTGCTGCGCATCGTCAACGAGCCCACCGCGGCCGCGCTGGCGTACGGCCTGGACAAGGGCGAGAAGGAACAGACCATCCTGGTCTTCGACCTGGGCGGCGGCACCTTCGACGTCTCGCTGCTCGAGATCGGCGAGGGCGTGGTCGAGGTCCGCGCCACCAGCGGTGACAACCACCTCGGTGGCGACGACTGGGACGACCGCGTCGTCGAATGGCTGGTCGACAAGTTCAAGGGCACCAGCGGCATCGACCTGACGAAGGACAAGATGGCGATGCAGCGGCTGCGTGAGGCCGCCGAGAAGGCCAAGATCGAGCTCTCGAGTTCGCAGAGCACCTCGATCAACCTGCCCTACATCACGGTCGACGCGGACAAGAACCCGCTGTTCCTCGACGAGCAGCTGACCCGCGCCGAGTTCCAGCGCATCACGCAGGACCTGCTGGACCGCACCCGTCAGCCCTTCCAGTCGGTGATCAAGGACGCCGGCATCTCGGTGTCCGAGATCGACCACGTGGTGCTCGTGGGTGGTTCCACCCGCATGCCCGCGGTGACCGACCTGGTCAAGGAGCTCACCGGCGGCAAGGAGCCCAACAAGGGCGTCAACCCCGACGAGGTGGTGGCCGTGGGCGCCGCGCTGCAGGCCGGTGTGCTCAAGGGCGAGGTGAAAGACGTTCTGCTGCTTGACGTCACGCCGCTGAGCCTGGGTATCGAGACCAAGGGTGGCGTGATGACCAAGCTCATCGAACGCAACACCACGATCCCCACCAAGCGGTCGGAGACCTTCACCACGGCCGACGACAACCAGCCGTCGGTGCAGATCCAGGTCTACCAGGGTGAGCGCGAAATCGCCTCGCACAACAAGCTGCTCGGCTCCTTCGAGCTGACCGGCATCCCGCCGGCCCCGCGCGGCGTCCCGCAGATCGAGGTCACCTTCGACATCGACGCCAACGGCATCGTGCACGTCACCGCCAAGGACAAAGGCACCGGCAAGGAGAACACGATCAAGATCCAGGAGGGCTCCGGCCTGTCCAAGGAGGAGATCGACCGGATGATCAAGGATGCCGAGGCGCACGCCGAGGAGGACCGCCAGCGTCGCGAGGAGGCCGACATCCGCAACCAGGCCGAATCGCTGGTCTACCAGACGGAGAAGTTCGTCAAGGACCAGCGCGAGGCCGAGGGTGGGTCGAAGGTTCCCGAGGAGACGCTGTCCAAGGTCGACGGCGCGATCGCCGAGGCCAAGACGGCCCTGGGCGGCACCGACATCTCCGCGATCAAGGCGGCGATGGAGAAGCTGGGCCAGGAGTCCCAGGCTCTCGGCCAGGCCATCTATGAGGCCACTCAGGCCGCAGGTGGCGCGGAGGCCGGCGCAGCCGGCGGCCCGTCCGGTTCCGCCGACGACGTCGTGGACGCGGAGGTGGTCGACGACGACCGGGAGTCCAAGTGACCGAAGGCAATCCACAGGAGCAGGTGACCGTCACCGACAAGCGGCGGATCGACCCGCAGACCGGTGAAGTACGGCACGCCTCGCCCGGCGCAACGTCGGGCGAGGCGGCGCCGGCCGACGAGTTCGCCGGCGAAAGCCCCGAGGAGGCCGGCAAGGCCACCGAGTTGCTCGCCGACCTGCAACGGGTCCAGGCCGACTTCGCCAACTACCGCAAGCGTGCGCTGCGCGACCAACAGGCCGCGGCCGACCGAGCCAAGGCCGCCGTGGTCAGCCAATTGCTGGGCGTGCTCGACGATCTCGAGCGGGCGCGCAAGCACGGCGACCTGGAGTCCGGGCCGCTGAAGTCGGTGGCCGACAAGCTCGACGGCGCGCTGACCGGGCTCGGCCTGACGGCGTTCGGCGCCGAAGGCGAGGACTTCGACCCGGTGTTGCACGAAGCCGTGCAGCACGAGGGCGACGGCGGCGACGGCTCCAAGCCGGTGATCGGCACGGTCATGCGGCAGGGTTACAAGCTGGGCGACCAGGTCCTGCGGCATGCGTTGGTCGGCGTCATCGACACAGTCGCGGACGAGGGTGCCGCGGCGGCCGGGCCGGCCGAATCGGACGATAACCCCGGCGCGTCCGGTGAATAGACCACACAATCAGCACAACACAACAGAAAGGTGGGAGGGGGTGACGCGACATGGCCCAGCGAGAATGGGTCGAAAAGGACTTCTACAAGGAGCTGGGCGTCTCCTCTGACGCCAGTCCCGAAGAGATCAAACGCGCCTACCGCAAGCTGGCGCGCGACTTGCATCCGGACGCCAATCCCGACAATCCCGCCGCCGGCGAGCGATTCAAGGCCGTCTCCGAGGCGCACAACGTGTTGTCGGATCCGGCCAAGCGCAAGGAGTACGACGAAACCCGCCGCCTCTTCGCGGGCGGCGGTTTCGGCGGACGCCGGTTCGACGCGGGCGGTTTCGGCGGGTTCGGTGCCGGTGGTGACGGCGCCGAGTTCAACCTGAACGACTTGTTCGATGCCGCGGGCCGAAGCGGCGGCGCCAACATCGGTGACCTGTTCGGCGGCTTGTTCGGGCGGGGCGCCGGCGCGCGTCCCAGCCGGCCGCGGCGCGGCAACGACCTGGAGACCGAGACGCAGCTCGATTTCGTCGAGGCCGCCAAGGGCGTGGCGATGCCGTTGCGGCTGACCAGCCCGGCGCCGTGCACCAACTGCCATGGCAGCGGGGCACGGCCGGGCACCAGCCCGAAGGTGTGCCCCACCTGCAACGGTTCCGGCGTGATCAGCCGCAACCAGGGCGCGTTCGGGTTCTCCGAGCCGTGCACCGACTGTCGGGGCAGCGGCTCGATCATCGAGCACCCCTGCGAGGAGTGCAAGGGCACCGGGGTCACCACCCGCACCCGCACCATCAACGTGCGGATCCCGCCCGGCGTCGAGGACGGGCAGCGCATCCGGCTGCCCGGACAGGGCGAGGCCGGCCTGCGCGGCGCGCCGTCGGGCGACCTGTACGTCACCGTGCACGTGCGGCCGGACAAGGTGTTCGGCCGCGACGGCGACGACCTCACCGTGACCGTTCCGGTCAGCTTCACCGAATTGGCTTTGGGCTCAACGATTTCGGTGCCCACGCTGGACGGCAAGGTGGGTGTCCGGGTGCCCAAGGGCACCTCCGACGGCCGCATCCTGCGGGTGCGCGGGCGGGGCGTCCCGAAGCGCAGCGGCGGCAACGGGGACCTGTTGGTCACTGTCAAGGTCGCCGTGCCGCCGAACGTGGAGGGCGCCGCGGCCGAGGCGCTGGAGGCGTACGCGGCCGCGGAGCGGGCCAGCGGGTTCGATCCGCGAGCGGGATGGGCGGGCAATCGCTGATGGCCAAGAATTCACGGGAGGAGTCCCGGACGTTCCTGATCTCGGTGGCCGCCGAGCTGGCCGGCATGCACGCCCAGACCCTGCGCACCTACGATCGCCTCGGCCTGGTCAGCCCGCGCCGCACTTCCGGTGGCGGACGGCGCTATTCGGAGCACGACGTCGACCTGCTGCGTGAGGTGCAGCGGCTGTCCCAGGACGAGGGCGTCAACCTCGCCGGCATCAAACGCATCATCGAGCTGACCAACCAGGTCGAGGCGTTGCAGGCCCGCGTGCAGGAGCTCACCGAGGAGCTGGCGCAGGTCCGCACCGGCCAGCGCCGCGATCTGGCGGTGGTGCCCAAGAGCACCGCCGTGGTGGTGTGGCAGCCGCGCAGAACGCGCGGCTGATCAGACCCGGATCGAAAACTGTGCGACCGCAGGCTCGCCCGGCCGCGCGCGGCGGTAGCCGCCGCGGCGCAGGGCGTCCGTCGGTGCGGTCATCGGCTCGAAGCAGATGACGTCCTCGGCGGTGGGCGCGAAGATCTGCGTCGCCGGATACCCCCGCTCGAAGCGCACCTGAAGCCGCCGGCCGCCGCCCGACACCGCGAACACCGCGCCGTCGGGCACCTGGTCGTAGGCGTCGTCGAAAGCCTTGTCCCCCAATGGTTCCGACAGCGCCGCCCGGGGTTCGGATTCGCCGGTCGGCAGCCCGAGGTCGTCCAGCCGCAGGCGCCGCAGCGGCGGCGTCTCGATCACCCACTCGGGGCGGGCCACGTCCGGCAGGCGCAGGTAGGGATGAAACCCGAAGCACAGCGGGACCGGGTGGGCGCCGGTGGCGGTCACCGTGGCGCGCACCGTCAACGTCCGCTCGGCCAGCCGGGCGGATACCGTCAGCACATGCGGGTACGGGAAGCTGGCCAACAGTTGGGGATCGGCGCTGAAATCCAGCTCGGCGATCAACTCGCCGCCCATTTCGCTGACCACCCGCCAGCCCGGGTGGCCGGCCAGCACACCGTGGATAGGCAGCCCGTTGGGGTCGGCGCGGACGCCGTTCTCACCCGGCGTCAGCGTCGCCGTCACGCCTTCGGCGGTATAGGTGTTCGCGCCCAACCGGTTCGCCCAGGGATACAGGATCGGGATGCCCATCGTCTTGCCCGCCGTCACGTAGGCATCCAGCCCGCGCCGCTGTCCCAGCAGCTCCACGCCGGCATCGCTGAGCGAGGTGCCGATCATGCCGGCTTCGGGCACGAATTCCGCGGCCACCGGCGAGGCCGGGTCGCGCAGGGTGACGACGCGCATGCTTCCTCCACTCACCTCGACAGCGGGTCGTGCTGAATGCTTTCCGGCGGAGCGCCTTTGGCGATCAGCGCGGCCTTGGTGGCCCGCACCATCGCCGGGCCGCCGCAGATCAGGATCTGCCGGTCGCCCCACCCACCGTATTTGGTCACCACATCGAGGAGCCGGCCGGTCTGGCGCACGTGCAGGCCGCGCGGCGGCGTGACGTCGGGATAGTCGGCGGCCCAGGCGGGGTCGGCACTGTACTCCGAGACCGGCGAGACCGACAGCCACGGATTGTGCGAGGCCACCTGCCACAGGGTCGGCAGGTCGTAGAGCTCGCATCGATAGCGCGCCCCGAAGAACAGGTGCACCCGTGGGTTCACCGCGTATCGGCTGAGGTCCATGATCAGCGTCCGCAGCGGCGCCAGCCCGGTGCTTCCGGCGACCATCAGGACGTCGCCGCCCTCCCGGTCGACCCGCAGGCCGCCGTGCGGGCTGGACAGCCGCCACCGGTCACCGGGCCGCGTCTCGCCGACGATGGCGGTGCTGACCAGGCCGCCGGGGACCACGCGGACGTGGAACTCGATGCCGCCGCCCGGGTCCGCCGGGATGGCGGGGGACAGGTAGCGCCAGCGGCGCGGGCATTGCGGGACTTGAACATTCACGTACTGGCCCGGGTGGTAGTCCATCGGCCGGTCGAGCTGCAGCCGGATCACCGCGAGGTCGCGGGACACCCGCATGTGCTCGATCACCGTGCCGTCCCACCACGCGGGCCCCTCGTCCGCGGCCGCGGCGCCGCTCATCACGCCGGTGATGAGGTTGAGCGACTGGCGGGCCGCGTCGTCGACGGCGTCGGTCCAGGCGCCAGCGAGCTGGGTCCGCAACGTCGACAGCAACGCGCGGCGCAACGTGTCGTAATGCTCCGGCAGCACACCGTATTTGCGGTGGTCCCGGCCGAGCTGGGCGAGGAAGGCCACCGGTTCCTGGGCGCGCTGGGCGACGAGTTCGCCGTACACCCAGTGCATGGCGTGCGCGAAAGCGGCCCGTTGTCCGCCCATTTCGGGCGGGAACAGGTCGCGCACCGAGACGTCGAGGCCGAACCAGTGGGTGTAGAACCGGCGCACCAGCTCGTTGCCGGGCCCCGAGTCCTCCTGCGCGAAGGCATCGCGCAGCACCCGCAACGCGTCGGTGTCCTCGAGCCCCACGGGGCCCGATTCTAGGCGCGCCGCGCGCCGGCGATCCCGATCAGCACGGCCGCGACGGCCACCCAGCAGCACAGCACGAGGCTGGCGGTCGTCGCCCCGGCACCGGAGAAGTACGCCGTGGAACGCAACAGCGTGGCGTTGGCCCCCTGCGGGAGCAGCTGTCCCAGCGCGCCCCACCCGGGCGGCAGCATCTCGGGGGCGCTCATCAGGCCGGACAGCGGGTTGCCCAGCAGCATGGCCACCGCCACCGCGCTGCTGAGGCCCACCCGGCCGAACAGTGAACCCAGCGCCAGCGTCGGCAGCGCCATCGCCAGCGTGCCCAGCGTGAGTCCGGCGGCGACGCCCCACAAATTGTGGTCGACCGACCCGAGGACGTAGCGCAGCAGCAGGGCGATGGTCGCCGCCGCGGTGACCGAAAACACGCCGGCGACAGCGCAATTCAGCCAGGGCCGGCGCGGGAAGGCCAGCAGGAGCACGATCGCGGGCAGGATTCCGGCCAGGGTGATCGGCAGCGCGGAGGCGGCCAGCCCGGCGCCGCGCGGATCGTCGGCCGGCAACGGGGCCAGGTCTTCGGTGTGCAGCGGCGCGCCGGTGCGTTGCGCCACGCGATCGCCGATCTGCGTCAGCAGTTGCGCCACCGTCGGGCTCGCCCCGGACGCGAGCAGCAGGGTCGGGCCGTCGGGGGTGACCACCAGGCCGCCGTAGCCGTCGCGGTTGCGGATCGCCGACCGCAGCGCGGCCTCGTCCGGATAGACGGTCACGGCGAAGCCGCCCGGGGCGGCAGTGTCGAGCTGGCTGTTGATCAGCCCGACCACCAGGCCGGGTCCCACCAGGCCGATCGGGATGTGGTGTGGCTTGGAGCGCGCCGCCGGCAGCGCGAAGGCGACGCAGATGATCGCCACCGCGACGGTCATCACCGCGACGATGCCCGCGGCGCGGAACATGGGCAGTGGCGGCCGCTGGTGTGCGGGCCGGTCGTGCTGGGGGAGCGACTCAGTGATCATGCGCGACACTCTTTTCATCGATGGATGAAATATGACGCTGCGAGCGTAACGGCGCCGGGGGATATTTTCAACGACCAATGAAATGATACCGTCGTCGTATGCCACAACCTGCCACTTCTCCCGCCGCGCGAAAGCGCAGGGGGCGCCGGCAGGGTGAGCCGGTCTCGAAGGACGTGGTGCTGCGCGCGGCCAAGCAGCGGTTCGCCGCGCAGGGCTACGAGAAGACGACGCTGCGTCAGATCGCCGACGACGCGAACGTGGACGCCGCGATGGTGCTGTACCTGTTCGGTTCCAAGGCCGAGCTGTTCCGTGAGTCGATGCGGCTGGTCGTGGACGGCGCCGTGCTGGTCGCCGCGATGACCGACGGCCCGCGCGGGGACATCGGAATGCGGTTGGTGCGGGCCTACCTGCGGATCTGGGAGGAGCCGGAGACCGGCCCGACGATGGTCGCCATGCTGCACTCGGCGATGCTGAATTCCGATGCCTACGAGGCGTTCCGCGACTTCATGCGCGGTTACGTGATGGCGGCCATCTCCGGCGTCCTGGGCGAGGGGCCCGACACCGTTCTGCGGGCCAACCTGGCCGGCACCAACCTGGTCGGCACCGCGTTGTTCCGCTACGTGATGCGGGTGGGCCCGCTTGCCGACCTCAACACCGACGAGGTGGTCGGGCTGATCGCGCCCAGCGTCCAGCGCTACCTGACCGCGGACGCCGACGAACTCGGCCTGCCGGCGGCCTATCGCGCGTGAGCGGGCTCAGCCCTGCTTGACGGTGTTGGCCGCCCCGGCGTCGGCGACGTTCGGTGCGCCCCAGTGATAGGTGACCGCGTTGCCGGTTCCGGATGTGCTGACCGCGTCCGCGCTGTCCACCGCGACGCGGTTGCCGTGCCCGGAGACGCTCAGGCTGGTGCAGTGGCCGGTCACGGTGACGGTGTTGGTCTGGCCACTGACCGACAGGTAGCCGCCGTGGCAGCCGACGGTCTTCGTCGTGCCGGTGCCGTTGACCTGCAACGTGCCCGACTCCGGGACGGTCGCCGAGGGGCCGGCGCCGGCGAGGTCGGTGTGGAATCCGGCGGCGGCCAGGCCCACCAGCGCCAGCGCCGCGGCGGCGAGCGCCGGCCAGGAGGCGGCGCGGGGCCCGCGCCGAGCCGTGGCGGGCGCGGGGTGGGTGGCGTCGGGGGTCTGTTGCGTCTGCGTCATCGCTTCGGGGGGTACCCCGTGCGCCGCGGTCACCAAAACTCGTTAGAGTTGAGCGGAACACACTCAACCTTGACGGCGTTGAAGAACCCGAGAAGCATTTTCCCTACTTATGCGAACGGAGGCGTCGTGGACTCTTTCAACCCGACAACCAAGACGCAAGCGGCGCTGACCTCGGCGCTCCAGGCGGCCTCGGCCGCCGGCAACCCCGAGATCCGCCCCGCGCACCT
Organism: Mycobacterium sp. E342; assembly: GCF_001667665.1. NCBI lineage: Bacteria > Bacillati > Actinomycetota > Actinomycetes > Mycobacteriales > Mycobacteriaceae > Mycobacterium > Mycobacterium sp. E342. The sequence continues at coordinate 23,776 of NZ_LZJM01000018.1, read as the reverse complement.
GCTGATGGCCCTGTTGACGCAGGCCGACGGGATCGCGGGCCCGCTGCTGGAGGCAGTCGGCGTCCAGCCCGCGACCATTCGCGACGAGGCGGAGCGCCTCGTCGAACGCCTGCCCCAGGCCAGCGGCGCCAGCTCGCAACCCCAGCTGTCGCGCGAGTCGCTGGCCGCCATCACCACCGCCCAGCAACTGGCCACCGAGATGGACGACGAGTACGTCTCGACCGAGCACGTGATGGTCGGCCTGGCCACCGGCGACTCGGACGTCGCCAAGCTGCTGACCGGCCACGGCGCCTCGCCGCAGGCCCTGCGCGAAGCGTTCGTCAAGGTGCGCGGCAGCGCCCGGGTCACCAGCCCCGAGCCGGAGGCCACCTACCAGGCGCTGGAGAAGTACTCCACCGACCTGACCGCCCGCGCCCGCGAAGGCAAGCTCGACCCGGTCATCGGGCGCGACAACGAGATCCGCCGCGTCGTGCAGGTGTTGAGCCGCCGCACCAAGAACAACCCGGTGCTGATCGGTGAGCCCGGCGTCGGCAAGACCGCGATCGTCGAGGGCCTGGCCCAGCGCATCGTCGCCGGCGACGTGCCCGAGAGCCTGCGCGACAAGACCGTCATCAGCCTGGACCTCGGCTCGATGGTGGCCGGCGCCAAGTACCGCGGCGAGTTCGAGGAGCGGCTCAAGGCCGTCCTCGACGACATCAAGAACTCCGCCGGCCAGATCATCACCTTCATCGACGAGCTGCACACGATCGTCGGCGCCGGCGCGACCGGTGAGGGCGCGATGGACGCCGGCAACATGATCAAGCCGATGCTGGCCCGCGGCGAGCTGCGGCTGGTCGGCGCGACCACGCTCGACGAGTACCGCAAGTACATCGAGAAGGACGCCGCGCTGGAGCGCCGGTTCCAGCAGGTGCTGGTCGGCGAGCCGTCGGTGGAGGACACCGTCGGCATCCTGCGCGGCCTGAAGGACCGCTACGAGGTGCACCACGGTGTGCGCATCACCGACTCGGCCCTGGTGGCCGCGGCGACGCTGTCCGACCGCTACATCACCGCCCGCTTCCTGCCGGACAAGGCCATCGACCTGGTCGACGAGGCCGCCAGCCGGCTGAAGATGGAGATCGACTCCCGGCCCGTCGAGATCGACGAGGTCGAGCGGCTGGTGCGCCGCCTCGAGATCGAGGAGATGGCGCTGGCCAAGGAGGAGGACGAGGCGTCCAAGGAGCGGCTGGAGAAGCTGCGCTCCGAGCTGGCCGACCAGAAGGAGAAGCTGGCCGAGCTGACCACCCGCTGGCAGAACGAGAAGAGCGCGATCGACGTGGTCCGCGAGCTCAAGGAGCAGCTGGAGGCGCTGCGCGGGGAGTCCGAGCGCGCCGAGCGCGACGGCGACCTGGCCAAGGCCGCCGAGCTGCGCTACGGGCGCATCCCCGAGGTCGAGAAGAAGCTCGACGCCGCGCTGCCGCACGCCGAAGCCCGCGAGAACGTGATGCTCAAGGAGGAGGTCGGACCCGACGACATCGCCGACGTGGTGTCGGCGTGGACCGGCATCCCCGCCGGCCGGATGCTCGAGGGCGAGACCGCCAAGCTGCTGCGCATGGAGGACGAGCTGGGCAAGCGCGTCATCGGCCAGAAGAGGGCGGTGACGGCGGTGTCCGACGCGGTGCGTCGCAGCCGGGCCGGCGTCGCCGACCCCAACCGGCCGACCGGGTCGTTCATGTTCCTCGGGCCGACCGGTGTCGGTAAGACCGAGCTGGCCAAGGCGCTGGCGGAGTTCCTGTTCGACGACGAGCGCGCGATGGTGCGCATCGACATGAGCGAGTACGGCGAGAAGCACTCCGTCGCCCGCCTGGTCGGTGCTCCTCCGGGCTACATCGGCTACGACCAGGGCGGCCAGCTGACCGAGGCGGTGCGCCGCCGGCCGTACACGGTGATCCTGTTCGACGAGATCGAGAAGGCGCACCCGGACGTGTTCGACGTGCTGCTGCAGGTCCTCGACGAGGGCCGGCTCACCGACGGGCAGGGCCGCACGGTCGACTTCCGCAACACCATCCTGATCCTGACGTCCAACCTGGGGTCGGGCGGCAGCGAGGAGCAGGTGATGGCCGCGGTGCGCTCGGCGTTCAAGCCAGAGTTCATCAACCGGCTCGACGACGTGATCATCTTCCACGGCCTCGAGCCCGGCGAGCTGGTCTCGATCGTCGACATCCAGCTGGCCCAGCTGCAGAAGCGGCTGGCACAGCGCCGCCTCACGCTCGAGGTGTCGCTGCCGGCCAAGCAGTGGCTGGCCCAGCGCGGGTTCGACCCGGTCTACGGCGCCCGGCCGCTGCGCCGGCTGGTGCAGCAGGCCATCGGCGACCAGCTGGCCAAGCAGCTGCTGTCCGGCGACGTGCACGACGGGGACACCGTGCCGGTGAACGTCAGCCCGGACGGCGACTCGCTGATCCTGGGCTGAGGCGGCTCGGGCCGGGGGACCGTCCTGTAATTGGGTTGTGACCAGCCGGACTTCTTTATTCCGGAGCAATTACGGATACCCTGTGTGGGATGGTCCCCCTTTGGTTCACGCTGTCCGCGCTGTGCTTCGTCGGCGCGGGCGTGTTGCTGTACGTCGACCTCGACCGGCGTCGCGGCCGCAGCAGGCGCCGCAAGTCATGGGCGCGGTCGCACGGCTTCGACTACGAGCGTGAATCCGCCGACATCCTCAAGCGCTGGAAGCGCGGGGTGATCTCGACGGTGGGCGACATCGCCGCCGAGAACGTGGTGCTGGGTCAGATCCGCGGCGAGGCGGTGTACATCTTCGACCTCGAGGAGGTCGCCACCGTCATCGCGCTGCACCGCAAGGTGGGCACCAACGTCGTGGTGGACCTGCGGCTCAAGGGGCTCAAAGAACCACGGGAGAGCGACATCTGGCTGCTGGGCGCGATCGGCCCGCGGATGGTGTACTCCACCAACCTGGACGCGGCCCGGCGGGCCTGCGACCGCCGCATGGTCACGTTCGCCCACACCGCACCGGACTGCGCCGAGATCATGTGGAACGAGCAGAACTGGACCCTGGTCGCCATGCCCATCACCAGCACCCGCACCCAGTGGGACGAGGGGCTGCGCACCGTGCGGCAGTTCAACGACCTGCTGCGGGTGCTGCCGCCGCTGCCGGAGGAGACCCAGCAGGAGGCGGGCGCGCCCGCCGGGCTGCGCAGCGCGTCGCCCAGCCGGCCGCTGGCGCCCGCCGGCCGCGCGGAGCTGCCGCCCCGGCGTGCGCAGCAGGACGTCGGCGGGCTGCTGGGCTCGGACGTTCAGGCGCCTCGCCGGCCGGCCGAACCGATCCGCCGGGAGCAGCGCGGCCCGGACGCCGTTCGCCGCCCGCCGCCGGCCGGCCGCAACGGCCACCAGGCCACCAACTATCAGCACTGACGGCCCGCCGGGCGCGGGGCGGGCGGCGCGGCCGCCGTCATTAGGATGTCGCTCATGCCTCGTCCCGTAGCCCTGATCACCGGGCCGACGTCCGGGATCGGCGCGGGCTACGCGCGCCGTTTCGCCCGCGACGGCTACGACCTGGTCCTGGTAGCCCGCGACGTCGACCGATTGACGCAACTGGCGGGTGAACTCGAAGACCGGGGTGGCGCCGTCGAGGTGCTGCCCGCCGACCTGGCCGATTCCGCCGGCCGCGACAAGGTCTGCGAACGCCTGGCGCGGGGAGTCCGCGTGCTGGTGAACAACGCCGGGTTCGGCACCTCCGGCGACTTCTGGGCGACCGACCCCGCGGTGCTGCAGTCACAGCTCGACGTCAACGTCACGGCGGTCATGCACCTGACCCGGGCGGCCCTGCCCGCCATGCTCGACGCCGGCGCCGGCACCGTCGTCAACATCGCCAGCGTCGCGGGCCTGGTGCCGGGGCGCGGCTCGACCTATTCGGCGTCCAAGGCGTGGGTGATCTCCTTCAGCGAGGGCCTGTCCGTCGGCCTGCAGGGCACCGGCGTGGGCGTGCACGCGGTGTGCCCGGGCTACGTGCACACCGAATTTCACACCAGGGCCGGGATCGACATGGCCAGGTCGCCGTCGTTCATGTGGCTCGAGGTGGACGACGTGGTCGACCAGAGCCTGGCCGACATCGCCCGCGGCAAGGTGATCAGCATCCCGGGCCTGCAGTACAAGGCGATCATCGCCGCCGAACGGATGATTCCACGGACCCTGATGCGGGCCGTGACCAAGCGGATCGGCGGTGGCCGTGGCCGGACCTGAATCCCCGCGCGGCGACGATGCCGGCCGCGCAGCGGCGGGAGGAGAAGCCGCGCACACCGACTCCCGCGAGGAGCTGGCCGAGCTGGTGCGCCGGCTGTCGGTGGTGCACGGCCGGGTGACGCTGTCGTCGGGCAAGGAGGCCGACTACTACGTCGACCTGCGCCGCGCGACCCTGCACCACCGGGCCTCGGCCCTGATCGGCGCGCTGATGCGCGACCTCACCAGCGACTGGGACTACGACGTGGTCGGCGGCCTGACCCTGGGCGCCGACCCGGTGGCCACCGCCGTCATGCACGCGCCGGGACGCCCGATCGACGCGTTCGTGGTGCGCAAGTCCACGAAAACCCATGGGCTGCAACGCCTTATCGAGGGCTCCGAGGTCGCCGGCAAGAGCGTGCTGGTGGTCGAGGACACCAGCACCACGGGCGCGTCGGCGCTGACGGCGGTGCGCGCGGTCCAGGAGGCGGGCGGACAGGTGGTCGGCGTCGCGACGGTCGTGGACCGCTCCACCGGCGCCGCCGAGGCCATCGAGGCCGAGGGGCTGCCGTACCGCAGCGTGCTGGGGCTCGCCGATCTGGGGCTGGGCTAATTGCCCTGCGGTACACGCCTTCTCGCGGTAGCGGCCTGCGTGCTGGCCTGCCTGACGGGCTGCTCGGGCCCGGGTCATGCGGTGCGCCCCTACGGGGCCCAGGGCGCGCGGTTCGGGGAATCGCTGTCGCTGCTGGGCTGGAACGTGGCGGTGTCGAACCTGCGCTGGGACGACGACTACGTGCTCGTCGACGTCGACGCCTCCGCGGCGGACCCGCACGCGCAGCACGCCAAGCCCGAGGACATCCGGTTCGGGCTCTACGGCGCGCTGTCGCACCCGATGGAGTCCACCGGGCTGGGCAGTTGCGACCGCCCGACGGGCAAGGCCCCCGACGCCCATTCGCCGTTCTCGGCTTCCGGCGACCGGCTCGCCGGGACGGTTTGCCTTGGGCCGCTGAAGGATCGCAGCCAGGTCCGCGGCGTGTACGTCTATTCGCCGCGCGACCGGATCCCCAACAGCTCGGCGGCCTACCCGGCCGCCTTCCCGGTGGGGCTGATGCCCACCAACGCCAACGACACCGGCCTGTCGGTGAAGACCGTCAGCCTGTCGGCCTGGCGCGCCGACGGCGCACCGATGACCAAGGCGCAGCTCGGCGACCCCGCGGCGTTCAACGGCACCGGCTACATGCTGCTGGGCCTGGAGGCCGACGGCCTCGCGGCCCGGTACCGCGACGAATCGGCCCACCGCGGCGGCCCGCTGATGCTGCTCGCGTCCCCGACGCTGCCCGGCGCCGGCCTGAACCCGGCCTGCGCGGTGTACGGGTCGTCGGTGCTGGTCCTGCCCGACGCCTCGCTGGACGCGGTGCACGTCAGCGCGTCGCTGTGCACCCAGGGCGAGATCAACGAGGCGCTGCTCTACGCCACGGTGGCCGTCGACGGCACCCACGCCGGCGTGTGGACGCCACGATGACCGATCCGGGGCCGACCGAGTGGGGCGCCTCGTCCGCCGGGGTGGGGCCGTGGCCGGGTGAGCCGCCCGACGACGCGCGGTATGACCCAGTCCTCTTGCGCGAGGGCGACAGCCGCAACGTCGTCGACGCCTACCGGTATTGGACGCGCGAGGCCATCATCGCCGACATCGACCGGCGCCGGCACCCGCTGCACGTGGCGATCGAGAACTTCGGGCACGACGCCAACATCGGCTCGGTGGTGCGTGCCGCCAACGCCTTCGCGGTGCACACCGTGCACATCGTGGGCCGGCGGCGCTGGAATCGCCGCGGCGCCATGGTGACCGACCGCTATCAGCGGCTGTGCCATCACGACAGCACCGCCGACCTGATGGGCTTCGCGGCCGGTGCCGGGCTGACGGTGGTCGCGGTGGACAACGTCCCGGGGGCGGCGCGGCTCGAGGAGACGGCGCTGCCGCGCGAGTGCCTGCTGGTGTTCGGGCAGGAGGGTCCGGGTATCACCGACGACATCCGGGTGGGCGCGGCGACGACGGTGTCGATCGCCCAGTTCGGCTCGACCCGCAGCATCAACGCCGCGGTGGCGGCCGGAATCGCGATGCACGCCTGGATTCGGCAGCACGCCGACCTATCGCAGGCGTGGTAGCGCCTTCCTTATCGCCGTTCCGCGTCGAATGTGCGCTCAGGGCGGGGTTTTTCGGCGTGTCGTCGCCCTGGGCGCACACTCGAAGCCAAGGATTCACACGCCACAAGCGTTGGCCACTCGTACCGGAATTTGATATCGCCCGCGATATCAAATCCGCGGAGCACTCCCTACCCTGGAAACTGGTGCCCATGTGGCCGGTGAGGTCTGAACCGTTCGGTCCGGCAGCGTTCGACGGGGCGAATGGGCCCGAAGTCGAGCCGGGCCGTGGCCGTCACTCTACGTTGAGAGAGTGCGTGACGTCCTTGCCGAGCTGATGTCGATCTGGCGCGCCGACGGCACCGCGGGGCTGGGCACGGTGGTGCGCACCTTCCGGTCGGCCCCGCGTCCCCCGGGGGCCGCGATGGTGGTGGCGCCGGACGGCTCGGTGACCGGTTCGGTGTCGGGTGGTTGCGTGGAGGGCGCGGTGTACGACCTCGCCACCGAGGCGACGAAAAACGGTGCGCCGCGGCTGGAACGCTACGGCGTCAGCGACGACGACGCGTTCGCGGTCGGCCTGACGTGCGGCGGCGTCATCGATGTCTTCGTCGAGCCGGTCTCGCGCGCCTCGTTTCCCGAACTCGGCGCGGTGGCCGACGACATCGCCGAGGGCCGCGCGGTGGCGACCGCGACCGTCATCGCCCACCCGGATACGGCCTGGATCGGCCGGCGGGTCGTTATCCGGCCCGACGGGATGACGGGATCGCTGGGTTCGGCGCGCGCCGACGCCGCGGTCGCCGACGATGCGCGCGGCCTGCTCGCGCTGGGCCGCAGCGAGGTCCTCGAGTACGGGCCCGACGGGCAGCGGCTCGGCGACGGCCTGGAGGTTTTCGTGGCCAGCTACGCCCCGCCGCCGCGGATGCTGGTGTTCGGCGCGATCGACTTCGCTGCCGCGCTGGCGCGGCAGGGGTCGTTTCTCGGCTACCGGGTCACCGTGTGCGACGCCCGCCCCGTGTTCGCCACGCGGGCGCGCTTCCCGACGGCCGACGTCGTCGTCGACTGGCCCCACCGCTATCTCGCCGCCCAGGCCGAGGCGGGCGCCATCGACCGCCACACGGTGATCTGCGTGCTGACCCACGACCCGAAGTTCGACGTGCCGGTGCTCGAGCTCGCGCTGCGGCTGCCGCAGGTCGGCTACGTCGGGGCGATGGGGTCGCGCCGCACGCACGACGACCGCGTGGCCCGGCTCAAGGCCGCGGGGCTGACCGACGCCGAGCTGGGCCGGCTGTCCAGCCCCATCGGGTTGGACCTCGGCGCGCGCACCCCCGAGGAGACCGCGGTGTCGATCGCGGCCGACATCATCGCCAAACGCTGGGGCGGCGGGGGTCGCCCGTTGGCCCAGATCGTCGGGCGGATCCACCACGACGCGGGGGACCCCACTCTACTTCCGTAGTGCCACCCGTAGGCTGGTGCGCGACATCGTTGTCGCCGCACCCGAGAGGAACCCGGCATGAAGATCGCCAACCAGTTCACCGTCAGCGCCCCCATCGATCAGGCCTGGGACGTGCTGAGCGATCTGGAGCAAGTGATCCCGCTGATGCCGGGCGCTCAGCTCACCGGTCACGAGGGTGAGGACTACTCCGGCAAGGTCAAGGTCAAGGTCGGGCCGGTCACCAGCGAGTTCAGCGGCAAGGTCCGTTTCGTCGAGCACGACCAGGGTCAGTACCGGGCGGTCATCGATGCCAAGGGCAAGGAGACGCGCGGGACGGGCAACGCGGCCGCGACGGTCACCGCCCGGCTGCAGCCGGACGGCGACCGGACCAGCGTCACCGTGGACACCGATCTGAAGATCGTCGGCAAGCTCGCGCAGTTCGGCAGCGGCATGCTGCAGCAGGTCTCGGAGAAGCTGCTGGGCCAGTTCGTGGAGTCGCTCGAAGCCAAGCTGACCGCCGAATCGGTGGCGGCGCCGGCCACACCGGAGGGCCCCGCGCAGGTGGGGCGCGCCGCGGAGCCGCGCCACGCCGCCCCGGCCGTCGAGCCCCAACCCATCGACCTGCTGCAGCTCGCGGGCGGTGACCAGCTCAGGAAGTACGCGCCGCTGGTGCTTGCCGTGCTGGTCGGGCTGGTGCTCGGTTGGGTCCTCGGCCGCAGGAGTTAGCGCCCGAGGCCACCCGTCGACCCGGCCGCGCCGATCGCTGCCCGCGTGGTGTCCTTGAGCGCCACGCCCGAGCGGCCGAGCGCACGCGCCCCGGCCACCAGCGCGGCGGTGACCGCGGCGGCCCCCGGGTAGTCGAGGCCGTCGGGCGGGTGGATGTTGGAGACGCAGTTGCGGTCGGCGTCGGTGAGCCCCGGCGCGGGTCGATGCGTCAGGTAGATACCCAGGCTGTCGGCGACCGACAGGCCCGGGCGTTCGCCGATGAGCACGAGAACCGTTGTGACGCCCAAAGCTTGGCCGATGTGGTCGCCCAGCGCGACGCGCGCCTGGGTGGCGACGACCGGCGGCGCGATCCGGTAGCGGCCGTCGAATTCGCGGACCAGCGCCTCGAGCGTGCCCGCGGCGTGGTCGGTCAGCGCCCGTGGTGAGAGCCCGTCGGCGAGGACGATCCCGATGTCCGCCTGGGTGTTCGGCAGGCCGGACAGGTCGGCCGGGCTGCGTCCCAAATCGGGCCGGCGCAGGTACTCGGCGCGCGAGCCCGCCCGGCTGCACACGCGCAGCGGCTCGTCGACACCGATGTCGCGCAGCTTCCCGATGAGCGCGTCGACGTCGAGAGGCTCGTGGACGGCGTCGCGCGCCGCGGCGTGCGCGGCCTGGAATTCCAGGACGCGCCGGGTCGGCAGCGAGGTTCCCGCCCGCCCGAGCCCGATGCGCGCCCGCGTGGTGGCCCGCAGCGGCGCCCAGATGTCGTTCATCAGCCGGCTGCCAGCGCGCGCAGCGGCGACGTAGCGGGGTCGACGGGAAGGATCCGCCCGGCGGCGTCGAGCATGCCCAGGCCGGCCAGCCAGGCCTCGAATTCCGGTGCGGGCCGCAGCCCCAACGCCTTTCGGACGTACAGCGCGTCGTGAAACGACAGGCTCTGGTAGCCGAGCATGATGTCGTCGGCGCCGGGAACCGTGATGACGAACGCGGTGCCCGCCGCGCCCAGCAGGGTAAGAAGCGTGTCCATGTCGTCCTGGTCGGCCTCGGCGTGGTTGGTGTAGCAGACGTCGACACCCATCGGCAGGCCGAGCAGCTTCCCGCAGAAGTTGTCCTCGAGCCCGGCGCGGATGATCTGCTTGCCGTCGTAGAGGTATTCCGGCCCGATGAAGCCGACGACGGTGTCGATCAACAGCGGCTGCAGCGCCCGGGCCACCGCGTAGGCGCGCGCCTCCAGCGTCTGCTGATCGACGGGCTGGTTTCCCACGCCCAGGTGGGCTCCCGCCGACAAGGCCGCACCCTGACCCGTCTCCAGGTACATGACGTTGTCGCCGACCGTGCCGCGGCGCAACGACCGGGCCGCCTCGTTGGCCTCGGTCAGCATCCCGATGGACGTCCCGAACGACGAATTGGCCCCCTCGGTGCCGCCGATCGACTGGAAGACCAGGTCGACCGGCGCGCCCCGATCGATCAGCTCCATCGTGGTCGTGACGTGGCACAGCACGCACGACTGGACGGGGATCGCGAAGCGCTGGCGAATGTCGTCGAGCAGGTGGAGCAGGTCCGACGCCGTCTGCGGCGAGTCGGTCGCCGGGTTGACGCCGATCACCGCGTCACCGCAGCCCAGCAACAGGCCGTCGAGCACCGCCGCGGCGATCCCGCGCGGGTCATCGGTGGGGTGGTTGGGTTGCAGGCGGGTCGCCAGCGTGCCCGGCAAGCCGATCGTGGTCCGAAAGGCCGCGGTGGCCGTGGCCGCGGCGGCCACCAGGATCAAGTCCTGGTTGCGCATGATCTTCGACACCGCCGCAACCATTTCCGGCGTGAGCCCGGGGGAGACGGCGGCGATCCGCGCCGCCGCGTCGTCGCGGGAGGCCGTGTCCAGCAGCCAGTCGCGGAGGCCGCCCACGGTCAGGCCGGCGATCGGGGCGAACGCCTCGCGATCGTGACCGTCGATGATGAGCCGGGTGACCTCGTCGGTCTCGTATGGCACGACGGCCTCGGTGAGGAACGTCGCCAGCGGCAGGTCGGCCAGCACCCACGCGGCCGCGGCCCGTTCGGCGTCGGAGCCGGCGGCACAACCCGCGAGCTGGTCGCCCGAGCGCACCGGCGTCGCCTTCGCCATCACGTCGACCAGGCCGGAGAAGGTGTGCGTGGTCCCCGAAATGGTTTGCCGGTAGCGCATATTTCAGTATGAGGCAGGATCAGGGACTATGGATCAGCTATGGGCCAACCGGGCGGCCAGCTCCGAAGCCGCTGTCGCGCAACGACACCTGAAACGGCTGTGGGGGCTGCCCGGGACCCAGCTTGGCGTGGTGGGGTGGCCGTCGACGCGCCGGGACCGGATGTTCGGGACGTGGCACTACTGGTGGCAGGCGCACCTGCTGGATTGCCTGGTCGACGCGCAGCTGCGTGACCCGCAACCGCAACGGCACACCACCATCAACCGGCAGGTCCGCTCGCACCGGCTGCGCAACAACTTCCGCTGGACCAACAACTACTACGACGACATGGCCTGGCTGGCGCTGGCGCTGGAACGCGCCGCCCGCATCGCCGGCGTCGAGCGCCACCGCGCCCTGCCCAAGCTGGCCGAGCAGTTCCTCGACGCGTGGGTGCCCGAGGACGGCGGCGGCATCCCGTGGCGCAAGGGGGAGCAGTTCTTCAACGCCCCGGCCAACGGCCCGGCGGGGATCTTCCTGGCCCGCTACTCCGACCGGATGCGACGCGCCCAGCAGATGGCCGACTGGATCGACGAAACCCTGATCGACCCGGAGACCCACCTGGTGTTCGACGGCATCAAGGCCGGCTCCCTGGTCCGCGCCCAGTACACCTATTGCCAGGGCGTGGTGCTCGGGCTGGAAACGGAGCTCGCGGCACGCACCCACGACGACCGGCACGCACCCCGGGTGCACCGGCTGGTCGCGGCCGTCGCCGAGCACATGGCGCCCGCGGGCGTCCTAGCGGGCGCCGGCGGCGGGGACGGCGGCCTGTTCTCCGGAATCACCGCGCGCTACCTCGCGCTGGTCGCCACCACCCTGCCGGGCGACTCGGCCGAGGACGCCGCCGCCCGCGAGACCGCGCGCCGGATCGTGCTCGCCAGCGCCAAGTCGGCGTGGGACTACCGGCAAACCGTGGACGGGCTGCCGCTGTTCGGCCCGTTCTGGGACCGCGACGCGCAGCTGCCCACCCCGGCCGGCGAGGAGGCCCGGTCCGTCGACGGTGCGGTGAACAGCTCCGAGGTCGCCGAACGGGACCTGTCCGTGCAGCTGTCGGGGTGGATGCTGATGGAGGCCGCCTGTAACGTCACCGCCGTGACCGCAGGGAGCGCGACATGACGGAGCCCGGCGGCTGGATTCCCGACGAGGCCGCGCTGGCCCGGGCGAACCTCACCCACTTCATGGCGTGGCTCGCCGACACCGGTCGCGGCCACTACGGCGACTACCACGCGTTGTGGCGCAAGTCCGTCGAGGACATCGAGTGGTTCTGGGACGCAGTGTGGCACTACTTCGACATCCAGGCCGTCAGCCCGCCGCGCGCGGTGCTGGGCAACCGCGCCATGCCCGGCGCCGAGTGGTTCCCCGGCGCCACGCTCAACTACGCCACCGAGATCTTCCGGCACGCGACCGACGAGCGGCCCGCCATGATCGTCGTCGGCGAGGACGGCGCGTGCGAGTGGTCCTGGGCGCGGCTGCGCCGAGAGACGGGCGCGTTCGCGGCCTACCTGCGTGGCCTCGGGGTGCGGCCCGGGGACGCCGTCGTCGGGTACCTGCCCAACGTCGCCGAGGCCGCCGTCGCCGCCCTGGCCGCCGCCAGCGTCGGCGCCATCTGGGCGGTGTGCAACCAGGACGTGGCCGTCGACGGCGTGATCGCGCGGCTGGGCCAGGTCGAACCGGCCGTGTTGGTGGCCACCGACGGCTCGGTGTACGACGGCAAGCGCATCGACCGGCGCGCGGAGCTGGACACGATCCGGCGCGCGATGCCCAGCCTGCGCGCCACCGTGGTGGTGCCGCGGCTCGGGCTCGAGACCGACGGCGAGACCGTGCCATGGGCGGCGGCGGTGGATTCGGATGCCGAGCTGGAGATCACCGCCGTGCCGTTCGCGCACCCGCTGTGGGTGATGTTCTCCTCCGGCACCACCGGCAAGCCCAAGGGCATCGTGCACGGGCACGGCGGCACCACGCTCGAGCACCTGAAATACCTGAACCTGCAACTGGAGCTGCACGCCGGCGAGCGCTTCCTGTGGTACTCGTCGACCAGCTGGATGATGTGGAACCTGCAGCTGTCCGGCCTGCTGGCCGACACCACGATCGTGCTTTACGACGGCAGCCCGACGCATTTGGGCACCGACGGGCTGTGGCGGGTCGCCGCCGAGGCCGGTGTGAACGTGCTCGGGGCCGGCGCGGGCTACCTGCTGGCCTGCGCCAAGAAGGAGCTCAAGCCCGGGGCGACGTACCCGCTGGACGGGCTGCGCGCCGTGGGTTCCACCGGGTCGCCGCTGCCGGCGTCCGGATTCCGTTGGGTCCAAGAGGGACTCGGCCGGCCGGTCCCGGTGATCTCGATGAGCGGCGGGACCGACGTCTGCACCGCATTCATCGGCGGCTGCGCGATCCTGCCGGTGGTGGCCGGCGAGCTGTCGTGCATCTGCCTGGGCGCGGCCATCGAAGCCTGGACGGGACCGAACCACCCCGTGATCGGGGAGGAGGGCGAGCTGGTGATCACCGAGCCGATGCCCTCGATGCCGGTGTTCTTCTGGAACGACGACGACGGCAGCCGGTACCGGGCCGCCTACTTCGAGAAGTATCCGGGGGTGTGGTGTCACGGCGACTGGATCACCATCACCGACCGGGGATCCGTTGTGGTGCACGGTCGTTCGGACGCCACCCTGAACCGGATGGGCGTGCGGATGGGCAGCGCGGAGATCTACACCGCGGTGGAGGGCATGCCCGAGGTGGGTGACTGCCTGGTGGTCGGGGTCGAGCAGGACGACGGCGGGTACTGGATGCCGCTGTTCGTCACCCTGACCGACGACGCCCAGCTCGACGAGGAGCTGAGGTCCAGGATCGTGGCGGCCATCCGCCGGCACGCGTCCCCGCGCCACGTTCCCGACGACATCCTGGCCGTTCCGGGCATCCCGCGCACGCTGACCGGCAAACGGCTGGAGATCCCGGTCAAGCGGATCCTGCTGGGGGCGGCGCCGGCCGAGGCCGTGCAGCAGAGTTCGATCGACCGGCCGGAACTGCTAGACGCTTTCGTTGCGTACCGCAGAAGTCGGGTGTCCTGAGCCGGGCTCCTGCGTGCCCCGCCGCCGGCCCCGGTAGCTTCGCCAGGCCGCGATGAACACCGGCGTCAGGGAGACGACCAGGATCACCAGCAGGATCTTCTGCAGGTTGTGGTGCACGAACGGCACGTTGCCCAGGAAGTAGCCCGCCAGCGTCACCCCGCCGCCCCACAGGGTGCCGCCGACGATGTCGAATCCCAGGAACACCGGGTAGCGCATGTAGGACACCCCGGCGACCGGCGGGACGAACGTCCGCACGAACGGTGCGAAGCGCGCCAGGATGATCGCCCACGGCCCGTATTTCTCGAAGAACGCGTGCGACTCGGTCACGTAGTGCTTCTTGAAGAACCGCGAGTCTTCCTTCTTGAACAGCGCCGGACCGATCCGCCGGCCGATGAAATACCCGGTCTGATCGCCCAGGATCGCCACGGTGGCGACGGCCGGGGCCAGCACCCAGATGCTGGCCGGCGGGTTCGGACCTGCGGCCAGCAGACCGCCGGTGAACAACAGCGATTCGCCGGGCAGCAGCGGGAACAGCAGGCCGGTCTCGATGAAGACGATGATCAGGATGCCGGGCAGCACCGCGGACCCGAAGACGCCGTCGGCGCCCAACCAGTACATCGGGTCGAAGATGTGGGGCAGTGCCGTCACGGTGGTGCTCACGATGCTTCAACATACCGGTGTTGCGATACTGGATGGGCCTACTGGCCAGGAGGAGCCCATGCCCATCGCCACCCCCGAGGTCTACGCCGAGATGCTGGGCCGCGCCAAGGAAAACTCGTACGCCTTCCCGGCCATCAACTGCACCTCCTCGGAGACGGTGAACGCGGCGATCAAGGGCTTCGCCGACGCCGGCAGCGACGGCATCATCCAGTTCTCCACCGGCGGCGCGGAGTTCGCCTCCGGGCTGGGGGTCAAGGACATGGTGACCGGCGCGGTGGCGCTGGCCGAGTTCACCCGCGTCGTCGCGGCCAAGTACCCGGTCAACGTCGCGCTGCACACCGACCACTGCCCCAAGGACAAGCTGGACAGCTACGTGCGCCCGCTGCTGGCCATCTCCGCCCGGCGGGTGGCGGCTGGTCAGGACCCGCTGTTCGGATCGCACATGTGGGACGGCTCGGCCGTGCCGATCGACCAGAACCTGGCCATCGCGCAGGATCTGCTCAAGGAGGCGGCGGCCGCCAAGATCATCCTGGAGATCGAGATCGGCGTCGTGGGCGGCGAGGAGGACGGCGTCGCCCACGAGATCAACGACAAGCTGTACACCACGCCGGAGGACTTCGAGAAGACCATCGACGCGCTGGGCCACGGCGAGCACGGCAAGTACCTGCTGGCCGCGACGTTCGGCAACGTGCACGGCGTCTACAAGCCCGGCAACGTCAAGCTGCGCCCGGACATCCTGGCCCAGGGGCAACAGGTGGCCGCGGCCAAGCTCGGCCTGCCCGAGGGGGCCCAGCCGTTCGACTTCGTCTTCCACGGCGGGTCCGGCTCGCTCAAGTCGGAGATCGAGGAGTCCCTGCGCTACGGCGTGGTGAAGATGAACGTCGACACCGACACCCAGTACGCGTTCACCCGCCCGATCGCCGGTCACATGTTCAGCAACTACGACGGCGTGCTCAAGGTCGACGGCGAGGTGGGCGCCAAGAAGGTCTACGACCCGCGCAGCTACCTCAAGAAAGGCGAGGCCTCGATGTCCCAGCGGGTGGTGGAGGCCTGCGAAGACCTGCACTGCGCGGGGAAATCCCTGGGCAATTAGCCGCTGGGCGACTGGCAGATCTTCCACTGGTCGTCGCGGTACTGCAGGTCCAGGCTGCGCGTCGAGCGCAGGGACGGGTCATACGCCATGAACGTGGTGACGTTGGCCTCGGCGTGCTGGCCGTTGACCACCACCTGGTCGATGCTGGCGATCACCGGATACTGCTTGGCCGCCGAGACGCGGCGGTAGGTCTCGTCCCACTGGTGCTCGTCGTAGTCGGCATACCCGTCGCGGGTGGTGCCGCAGGTGATGGTGCGCAGCGTGGTCAGGTCGCCCTTCTGGATGGCGGTGTCGAAGCTCTGGATGGTGGTCCGAACCTGGTCCTCCTGCGACACTTTGGTGTGCTTGCCGCGGGTGAGCAGCACCGTGCCCAGGATCGCGATCGCGGCCAGCGCCAACACGATCAACACCAGCGCCAGCACCCAGCCCCAGTTGAACTGCCGCGAGGTGCGCAGCTTCCCGCCGAGGCGGGGTGGGATCGATTGCGGCACAGCAGGTTTGGGAGGCATGCCGGGCTGTGCGGGCATGCCCTCCGGCGGTGAGGCGAAGACCTCGGTGGCGGGCTCCGGCGTGGTGGCGATCACCGTGGTCTCTTTCGCGTCGAAACCCGGCGCGGTGAAGCGGCGTCCGCGCTGCGCGCCGTCCGCGTCCCCCTCGGGGTCCGTAAGCCCGCCGCCCGCTTCGGGTCTGATCACCACGGTCTCCGTCTCGGAGTCGCTCGGTACCAGCGGGACGACCTCAGTCGCGTCCTCGCCTGATGGCGCGGCCCATTCGTGCCCACGCGGATTCGGCGCGCCGCCGCGGTCGGGCTCGGGTGGCTGGGGCATGAGTACGGCTGTCCTCTGCTATCGGATGGGGTAGTTGGAGAGCTTAGCGATCATCCCGCCTGGATGGGGCGACGGTCGAGGTCCGGCGGCCCGGCGAAAAGGGGCGGCTGGGAGTATAGGAGCCATGACGCCGACGCGAGACCTGCTGGGACCCGACCCGACCCTGCTGCCGGGCGATCCCGACGCCGAGGCCGAACTGCTCGCCGGCGAGAAGCCCGGGATCGTCGCCGCCGCGCACCCGTCGGCGTCGGTGGCCTGGGCGGCGCTGGCCGAGCAGGCGCTGGCCGACGACCAGGCCATCACGGCCTACGCGTACGCCCGCACCGGCTACCACCGCGGCCTGGACCAGCTGCGGCGAAACGGCTGGAAGGGCTTCGGCCCCGTCCCGTACGCGCACCAGCCCAACCGCGGGTTCCTGCGCTGCGTGGCCGCGCTGGCGCGCGCCGCCGACACGATCGGCGAGTCCGACGAGTACCAGCGCTGCCTGGACCTGCTGGACGATTGCGATCCCGCGGCGCGCCCGGCGCTGGGGCTCTAGAAGTTCTCCGAACACCCGGCGTCGCCAGGGCCGTCGATCTGGACGGTGGCGTGTTGCAGCCCGCGGGCCGACAGCACCGCGCGGGCGTCCTGCAGCACCCGCGCGGAGTCGCCGTCGCTGCGCAGGTGCGCGGTGCACATGTCCTTGCCGGGCGACAGGGTCCACACATGCAGATCGTGCACCTCGCTCACGCCGTGGAGGGCGCCCAGCGCCGAGCGCAGCTCCTCGACGTCGATGTGGGTCGGTGACGATTCGGAGAGGATGCGCAACGCGTCGCGGGCCAGCGAGATCGCCCGCGGCAGCACCCACAGCGCGACCAGCACGGCGACCACCACGTCGGCGTAGGGCCAGCGCGTCGTCACGGTCACCACACCCGCGATCAGCACACCCAGGCTGCCGACGCTGTCGGCCACCACCTCCATGTAGGCGCCCTTGACCGCCAGGCTCTGTCCCGAGTGTGACCGCAGCAGCAACGCGACCACCAGGTTCGCCAGCAGCCCGGCCAGCGCGACCACGATCATCGGCACGCCGGGGATCGACGGGGTCTCCCGGAGCCGCTGGATCGCCTCCCAGAGGATGAACAGGGCCACCCCCATCAGCAGCCCCGCGTTGGCGACCGCGGTGAACACCTCGGCCCGGTGCCAGCCGTAGGTCCGCGACGGGGACGAGCTGCCGCGGCGGGCCAGGGTCACGGCGGCCAGGCCCATGAAGACGGCGACGACGTCGGTCAGCATGTGGCCGGCGTCGGCCAGCAGTGCGATGGAGTTGATCAGCAACGAGGTGGTCAGCTCCACCACGAAAAACGCCGCCAGTATCGCGGCGGCGACGATCATGCGGGGAATGAGCCGGGACCCGTCGGTCTCGGCGGGACTGTGGTTGTGGCCGGCGCCCATGCCGTGCAATATATGCGGACTTTCGCATATATGGCAAGGGTCAGATCCAGCGGCTCCAGAAGCGGGTCAGCAGGTTGCCGGCGGACACCAGCCAGGGCGGCACCCCGGAGAATTCGAAGAGCCAGAGCACCAGCTGGAAGAACCAGTGGCTGGCCGGCAGGAGCAGGAACAACACGATGACAAAGCCCCACTGTTTGGCCGGCGCCACCGCGCGCTGCGTCTGGGGGCTCAGGTGCGGTTCCAGGGCGTCGTACCCGTCCAGGCCCGGGATGGGGAGCACGTTCAGCACCACCGCCGTCAGCTGCAGGAACCCCAGGAACGCCACCCCGGCCCACAGCACCTGGTGGAACGGGTCGTAGAACAGCCGCGTCAGGGCCAGTAGCAGCACCGCCAGCAGCAGGTTGGCCGCCGGGCCCGCCAGGCTGACCAGGGTGCGACGTTTTGGCGTCATGAACCACGTCCGCACGTACACCGCGGCGCCGGGCAGGCCGATCCCGCCCAGCGCGATGACGACCATCGGCAACAGGAGCGACAGCGCGGGATGGCTGTAGCGGCGCGGATCCAGCGTCAGGTACCCGCGCACGGCCGCGTCATGGTCGCCGAATCGCCAGGCGGTCACGGCGTGGCCGAATTCGTGCAGGCACAGCGACACCAACCAACCGGCGATGACGAAGGTGAACACCCCGAAGTACGCCAGGGGCCGCACGGTGCTGCCGGCCAGCCACGCCAGCGCGCCACCGGCCGCCGTCAAGGCCAGCAGGGCCAGGAAGATGGGGCTGGGGCGCACCGATTCGCGCCGGGCGGGCTGGTTCACCGGTCGAAACTATCGGACCGCCAGCCAGCCCTCGACGTTGCGGTAGAACGTCGACCGGCGCGCCGCGCGCGGCGCGCGCACGCCGTCGCGCACCACGGTGACGCCGGTGCTGCCCAGCTGGGCCGCGCGGCCCGCGACCCAGCGCCGCCGGCCCGTCGCCACCCGGGCGCGCAGACCCGGCACCGCCGGCATCGGCTCGATGTCGACGGCGCGGACGTCGCCGTCGAACAACACGGCGTCGTCGACAACGGCCTCGCCGTGGACGAACGGCTCGCCCTCGGGCGGCGCCCAGCCGGCCCGTCCGACCACCACCGACCCGGTTTCGTCGCGGAGCAGGGTCACCCGCCGGGCGGCTCCCCGCCGGGCGCGACGCGCCGCGCGCCACCCGGCGGGCAGGCGGTAGACCCGGGTCGCGCGGGTGCGGCGCCGCGGCACGTAGGCCACCTCGACGTCGAGCCGGCCGGCGCGCAGCAGCCGGGTGAGCACGGTTGCCAGGTCGGCGTCCGCGCCGATCACCACCAGCCGTCGGTGCGGCCCGATCGCGGCGTCCACGTCGGCCGCATCGGCGACGCGGTGGAGGGGCGAACCGGTCAACGAGCGGGGCGCGCGCCGATCACCGAACAGCAGCACCGCTACGGCACGGTCTTCTTGCCTCACCAACCAATACCCTTGTTGTTCACAGCTTTTCATTTTTTCAGCGGCCAGACCAGTTGGACGCCGGACGATCTCGTCATAACGACACCGTCACAACCTGGTTTCGGACTGCGAAAGTTGTTGCGCCACCGCCTGGTAACAACCGGATACTTTACTCCTGCCACGGGGTCAACGAATGGGTGGCCAACAGAACGGAGAACTGCCATTCGCCGCCTCACCGCCCTCTTCTCAACCGCGCGAACCGCGCCGCCGCTGTCTGGTACCGGCCCGGCGCGCGTCCATTGCTGACGAAACGACTCCGCCGCGTTGGCGCCCTGGGAGTTTCGGCTGTCCTGCTGTGCGTCGGGCCGGCGAAGGCCTCGGCCGACGAATCCATCGTGATCGACCTGGTGCGGCATGGCCAGTCGGAGGCCAATGCGGCGCGCGTGATCGACACGGCGGTGCCAGGAACCGTACTCACTGCGCTCGGCCAGGAACAGGCGCAGAGCGTCGGCAATGCGCTGGCCGCTCAGGGCCCGTTCGCCGGGATCTTCGCGTCGCAGTTGGTCAGGACGCAGCAGACGGCGGCGCCGTTGGCCGCCATGCTGGGGATGAATGTTCAGGCACTGCCCGGCCTCAACGAGATCGACGCCGGCATTTTCAATGGCCGACCGCAGTTCAGCCTGGCGGGGCTGGTGTACCTACTGGGCCCGGTGGCGTGGCTGCTGGGGCTGCGCATCGTGCCGATGCTGGCTCCCGGCTCCACCGACACCAACGGCTTCGAATTCCACAACCGCTTCAACGGCGCGCTGCAAACGATGTACGGCAACGCGGTCACCGACGCGAGCCGCTTCAACGACTCGCTGCAGACGATGTACGGCAACGCCATGGCCAATCCGGTCCGGGCCGCGGGCGCCACGATCACCGAGGTGGCGTTCTCCAGCGAGTTCGCGATCGGCGTCGGGACCATGATGAGCGTCAAGAACCCCGATCCGCTGCTCCTGCTCTTCGACCCGCTGCCCAACGCCGGCATCGTGGTGATCCGGGGCAACCCGCACGATGGCTGGAGGTTGGTCAGTTGGAACGGGAAACCGGTGTGGCCGGGTTGGGCGGCCAAGAGGACCGTCCGTGACCCCAAGCAGCCCCTGTGCCTGATGCTGGACGCGCCGACCGCCGGCGGTGTATGCGCTGCTAAACCGTCCGTGACGCCGTGAGCCGCGGTCGCCCGGGATACGAGTGGGGATCAAACGGCCCTTGGCGCGGGTGGGTCGCCACCCGACGTTTAGGATCGCCACGTGAGCGCGGCAAGCAAAGACGCCTCCAGCTATGCGCACGGTCCCGGAGCGGTCAACCGGGGCGCTGGCGCGGGGCGGCGGCTCGAGCCACCGGGTGATGTCGCAAACCGTTGCAGCGCTGCAAGATACGGCGCGTTGCCAGTAGAACCACAGTAAGCAGGCGGGAGCGAGTCATGCCGGCAATCGTCCTCATCGGCGCCCAATGGGGCGACGAGGGCAAAGGTAAGGCGACTGACCTGCTCGGCGGTCGCGTGCAGTGGGTGGTGCGCTATCAGGGGGGCAACAACGCCGGTCACACCGTCGTCCTGCCCAACGGCGAGAACTTCGCCCTGCACCTGATCCCCTCGGGGGTGCTGACCCCGGGCGTCACCAACGTCATCGGCAACGGGGTGGTGGTCGACCCCGGGGTGCTGCTCGACGAGCTGAAGGGCCTCGAGGACCGCGGCGTGGACACCACCAAGCTGCTCATCTCCGCCGACGCTCACCTGCTGTTGCCCTACCACGTGGCCATCGACAAGGTCACCGAGCGCTACATGGGCAACAAGAAGATCGGCACCACCGGCCGCGGCATCGGGCCGTGCTACCAGGACAAGATCGCCCGCCAGGGCATCCGGGTCGCCGACGTGCTCGACCCCGAGTTGCTCACGCACAAGGTCGAGGGCGCGCTGGAGCTGAAGAACCAGATCCTGGTCAAGATCTACAACCGCAAGGCGCTGGACCCGCATCAGGTGGTCGAGGCGCTGCTGCAACAGGCCGAAGGCTTCCGCCACCGCATCCGCGACACCCGGCTGCTGCTCAACACCGCGCTGGAGGCCGGTGAGACCGTGCTGCTGGAGGGCTCGCAGGGCACGCTGCTCGACGTCGACCACGGCACGTATCCCTATGTGACATCGTCGAATCCGACCGCGGGCGGCGCGGCCGTCGGGTCCGGCATCGGTCCGACCCGGATCACCACCGTGCTCGGGATCCTCAAGGCCTACACCACCCGGGTGGGCTCCGGGCCGTTCCCGACCGAACTTTTCGACGAGAACGGCGAATACCTGTCCAAGACCGGCGGCGAATTCGGCGTCACCACCGGCCGCCGCCGCCGCTGCGGCTGGTTCGACGCCGTGATCGCCCGCTACGCCACCCGGGTCAACGGCATCACCGACTTCTTCCTGACCAAGCTCGACGTGCTGTCCAGCCTGGAAACCGTGCCGGTCTGCGTCGGCTACCGGGTCGACGGCATGCGTACGGACGACATGCCGATGACCCAGAGCGAACTGGCCCGTGCCGAACCGATCTACGAGGAGCTGCCGGGCTGGTGGGAGGACATCTCGGCGGCGCGCGAATTCGACGACCTGCCCGCCAAGGCACGCGACTACGTGCTGCGGCTGGAAGAGCTTGCGGGGGCGCATGTTTCGTGTATCGGCGTCGGCCCGGGCCGGGAACAGACGATCGTGCGCCGCGACGTCCTGGCGGCCCGCGCGTGACGGAGCCGGATCCCAAACAACTCGACCCCGAATACGAACACCACGGCGGCTTTCCCGAATACGGCCCGGCCAGCCCGGGCCCGGGGTTCGGCCGCTTCGTCGCGGCCATGCGCACGCTGCAGGACCTCGCCGTGTCCGCCGACCCCGGCGACGATGTCTGGGACGACGCGGCCGACTGCGCCGCAGCCCTGGTGCAGCTGCTCACGCCCTTCGAGGCCGACGAGGGCAAGGCGCCGGCCGGTCGGACGCCCGACCTGCCCGGCATGGGCAGCCTGCTGCTGCCGCCGTGGACGCTGACGCGCTACGCGCCGGACGGGGTCGAGATGACCGGGTACTTCAGCCGGTTCCACGTCGGCGGGAACCACGCCGTGCACGGCGGCGTGCTGCCGCTGCTGTTCGACCACATGTTCGGCATGGTGTCCCACGCCGCGGGACGGCCGATCAGCCGGACGGCCTTCCTGCACGTCGACTACCGCAAGGTCACCCCGATCGACGCGCCGCTGGTGGTGCGCGGCCGCGTCACGAACACCGAGGGTCGCAAGGCGTTCGTGGGCGCCGAACTCCTCGACCGTGACGACACGGTGCTGGCCGAGGCCAACGGGCTGATGGTGCGGCTGCTGCCGGGTCAGCCGTAGCGCGCTCGGGCCGGCCACCCCCGCGACCGACCTATCCTTGAGCGGTGACTGACGGCCCGACCGAAGGACAAGACGACAGGACAACGGTGCTCGCCGTGCCCCCGCAAGCACCGGCCGACCAGGCCGGCGCCGGGCCGCGAGTGGTGTTGCTGGGTTCCGGGGAGCTCAGCCGCGAACTGGCGATCGCCCTGCGGCGCCTCGGCGCTCGGGTGATCGCCGTCGACGACCACGCGGACGCGCCCGCGCACGGGGTGGCCGATCAGTCGCTGGTGGTCCCGATGACCGACGCCGGCGCGCTGACCGCCGCGGTCCGGGGGCTGCGGCCCGACGTCGTCGTCACCGCGACCGACGCGGTCGCCGGCCAGGCGCTCGAGGCCCTCGAAGGTGCGCACACCCAGTTGGTGCCCGGCGCCCGCGCCGTGCGCCTCACCGGCGACCGGGAGGGCCTGCGCCGGCTGGCCGCCGACGAGTTGGGGCTGCCCACGGCGCCCTTCTGGTTCGTCGGCTCCGTCGCAGAACTCGAGGCGGTGGGCACCCACGCCGGTTACCCGCTGCTGGTCAAGCCGGTGCACGCGGCCACGGGCCGGGCGCCGTCGGTGGCGTCGGGACCCGACGACATCGGGCCGGCCTGGCAGCGCGCGACTTCCGGCCCGGCGGAGCAGCACCGCGTGCTGGCCGAGACCGTGGTGGAGGTCGAGTTCTACGTCACCCTGCTGGCGGTGCGCAGCGACGGACCCCAGGGGCCGGTGATCGAGTTCTGCTCGCCCATCGGCCATCGCGGCGGCCACGCCGACGCGCTGGAGTCGTGGCAACCGCAGAAGATGAGCGAGGCGGCGATGGATGCCGCCAAGTCGATCGCGGCGCGGATCGTCAAGGCGCTCGGCGGGCGCGGCGTCTTCGCCGTCGAGCTGATGATCAACGGCGACGAGGTGTACTTCGCCGACGTCGCGCCCGGCCCCGCCGACAGCGCCTGGGCAACGGTGCGCAGCCAGCGGCTTTCGGCGTTCGAGCTGCAGGCCCGCGCCATTCTGGGCCTGCCGGTGGACACCATGATGATCTCGCCGGGCGCGGCGCACCGGGTGCAGCGCGCCGACGCGTCGGCCGCCGCGCTGGGCCGGGCGCTGAGCGTGCCCGAGAGCGACCTGCGCGTCGTCGGGCG
>NZ_LZJM01000017.1:0-8540 GCF_001667665.1 Mycobacterium sp. E342 | reverse complement strand
AGCGCAATTGGATCGGCCGCTCCACCGGCACCCGGGCGCTGTTCTCGGCGCACGACACCGGCGGCGAGACGGTCGACATCGAGGTGTTCACCACCCGGCCCGACACCATGTTCGGCGCCACCTATTTGGTGCTGGCTCCCGAGCACGACCTCGTCGACGGGCTGATCGCCGCCGCCTGGCCGGAGGGGACCGACCCGCGGTGGACGTACGGCGCCGCGACGCCGGGGGAGGCGGTCGCCGCCTACCGGGGGGCGATCGCGGCGAAGTCCGACCTCGAGCGTCAGGAGAGCAGGGACAAGACCGGGGTCTTTTTGGGCAGTTACGCGACCAACCCCGCCAACGGGAAACCGGTGCCGATCTTCATCGCCGACTACGTGCTGGCCGGCTACGGCACCGGCGCGATCATGGCGGTTCCCGGCCACGACCAGCGCGACTGGGATTTCGCCAGGGAATTCGGCCTGCCGATCGTGGAAGTCATTGCCGGAGGCGATATCTCGGAGTCCGCATACGCGGGTGACGGCGTGCTGGTCAATTCCGGCTACCTCGACGGGATGGACGTGGCGGCGGCCAAGGAGGCGATCACCGCCCGCCTGGAGGCGGACGGCCGCGGTTGGGCGAGGATCGAATTCAAGTTGCGGGACTGGCTTTTCGCCCGGCAACGCTACTGGGGCGAGCCGTTTCCGATCGTCTACGACAGTGACGGGCGTGCCCACGCGCTCGACGAGGCCGCGCTGCCGGTCGAGTTGCCCGACGTGCCCGACTATTCCCCGGTGCTGTTCGACCCCGACGACGCCGACAGTGAACCGTCGCCACCGCTGGCCAAGGCGACCGACTGGGTGCACGTCGAACTCGACCTGGGCGACGGCCTGCGGCCCTACACCCGCGACACCAACGTGATGCCGCAGTGGGCCGGCAGCTCCTGGTACGAACTGCGCTACACCGATCCGCACAACTCGGAGCGGTTGTGCGCCAAGGAAAATGAGGCTTATTGGATGGGCCCGCGGCCCGCCGAGCACGGACCACAGGATCCCGGCGGTGTCGACCTCTACGTCGGGGGCGCCGAGCACGCGGTACTGCACCTGCTCTACGCGAGGTTCTGGCACAAGGTGTTGTACGACCTGGGCCACGTCAGTTCCCGGGAGCCGTACCGCCGGCTGGTCAACCAGGGTTACATTCAAGCCTTCGCCTACACCGATTCGCGCGGTTCATATGTTCCGGCCGACGAGGTGGTCGAGCGCGACGGTCGCTTCTTCTACGAGGCAGCGGACGGTGAGATCGAGGTCTTCCAGGAATTCGGCAAAATCGGTAAAAGCCTGAAGAATTCGATCTCGCCCGATGAGATCTGCGACGAGTACGGCGCGGACACGCTGCGGGTCTACGAGATGTCGATGGGCCCGCTGGAGGCCTCTCGCCCCTGGGCCACCAAGGACGTCGTCGGGGCGCACCGCTTCTTGCAACGGGTATGGCGCCTGGTGGTCGACGAGCAGACCGGCACGACCCGGGTGCTCGACTCGGACGGACCGCACGAGCTCGACGGCGGCACCCTCCGGGCGCTGCACCGCACCATCGCGGGAGTCTCGGAAGACTATGCCGCGCTGCGCAATAACACCGCGGCCGCCAAGCTGATCGAATACACGAACCACCTGACCAAGGAACACCGTGACGCGGTACCGCGGGCCGCGGTCGAGCCACTGGTGCTGATGTTGGCGCCGCTGGCCCCGCACATGGCCGAGGAGCTGTGGCTGCGGCTGGGCCACACCACCTCGCTGGCGCATGGCCCGTTCCCGCAGGCCGATCCGGCCTATCTGGTCGACGACAGCGTCGAATACCCCGTGCAGGTCAACGGGAAGGTGCGCGGGCGAGTGGTGGTGGCCGCCGACGCCGACCAGGACACCCTGAAGGCCGCGGCGTTGTCGGACGAGAAGGTCCGGGCTTTCCTGGCGGGTGCCAACCCGCGCAAGGTGATCGTGGTCCCGGGCCGGCTGGTCAACCTGGTCGTCTGACCGGCGCCCAGTCAGCGGCCTGTCGGCCGCAGCACCACCTCGTGAACATGGCCGTCCGGTGGCGTGGCCACCACGTTGGCGACGGTGGCCGCGACGGTCTCCGGCTTGAGGAACTTGGCGGGGTCGTAGGTGCCGCCCTCGAACGCGACGAGCTCGCGCTGCATCTCGCTGTCCGTGCGGCCGGGGTAGACCGTCGTCACCCGTAACTCCGGCTCGTCGGCGCGCAGCGAGTCGGCGAACGCGCGCAACGCGAACTTGCTGGCCGAGTAGGAAGCCATACCGGGCGACACGTTGCGCCCGGCGCCGGAATTGATGAAGACCACCTGACCACGGGCACGCCGCAGTGCGGGCAGCAGCGCCAACGTAAGTTCCACCGGCCCAAGCACATTGACGGCAAAAGTGGCGCGCCACTCGTCGACGTCGGATTCGGCGACGTGACCGGGGATGGACAGTCCGGCGTTGTGCACCAGCACATCGAGTTCGTCCACCACCTCGCAGGCGGCCTCGATATCGCCGGAGTCGGTCAGGTCCAAAGGAAACGTCGTCGAGCCGAGGCGCTCCGCGACGGCGTCGAGTCGGTCAGAGGGCCGGCCGGCCAGCAGCAAGGTGTGGGTGGGGGCCAGTGCCGTGGCGATCGCGGAGCCGATGCCGCCACCGGCGCCGGTGATGAGTGCAGTGGGCATGTAAGGAAGTCTACGGGCGTAGCCAAACTGGTTGAACGGCAGGTACTTTCACGCCTCTTTACACGCCGGCGGCTCACCCGCGGGACCGGACGTCGGCTCGCCGCAGGCCAGCCGCTCCAGCGGCGCCAGCGCCTGCATCAGGGTGCTGAGGTCGGACGCGGGGAGTTGACTGAGCATGGCGGCCAGGGAGGCGCGCCGGTTGGCCAGGGACTCGCCATGCACGGCCCGTCCCCGCGGCGTGATGTCGACCAACACCGCCCGCAGGTCGGACGGGTCGCGCGAGCGTTTCACCAGCCCCAGCTTCTCCAGCCGGCGGATCGCCACCGTGGTGGTGGGAGTCCGTACCCGTTCGTGGGCCGCCAGGTCGGTCATCCGAATCGGCCCTTGATCCAGCAGGGTGACCAGGATCGACAATTGCGCCAACGTCAGTTCGCCCGCGGCGGCGCCGCTCGGATCCCCCCGACGCAGAATTGAAAACAATTTGGACAGCGCGCGGTGCAAACCTTCGGCAAGCTCGGTCACGTCGGCCGAGGTGGGTTCGCTGTCCGCCATAACCGGGGAGTCTAACGCTATATCGGGCACGTACAAGGTCGCTATGCCGACTAATTAGTGCAATGGGGCGGTCAAAGTACCTGGGACAAGAATCGCTGTAGGCGTGCGGTCTGCGCGGCTTCGAAAATCTGCTCCGGTGCCCCGGATTCCACGACCTTGCCGCGGTCCATAAAGACAACGGTGTCGGATGCCGAGCGGGCAAAACCCATTTCGTGGGTGACCACGATCATTGTCATACCGTCAGCGCCGAGGTCGGCGATGAGTTGCAGAATCCCTTTCACCATTTCGGGATCCAGCGCCGACGTCGCCTCGTCGAAGAACATCACTTGCGGGGCCATGGCCAGCGCGCGGGCGATGGCCACTCGTTGTTGTTGGCCGCCGGAAAGCATGCCGGGCCGGGCATCGGCCTTGTGCTTCAGGCCAACTCGGTCCAGTTGGGCCAGCGCCAGCTCGCGCGCCTCGTCGGCGGCCAGGCACCGCAACTTGCGCGGCGCCATCGCCACGTTTTTCAGCACGCTCAGATGCGGAAAGAGATTGAAATGCTGGAAAACCATGCCGATGCGCTGCCGCAGCTCGTTGGGGTCGTCGCGGAGCACCGATCGGCCGTCCAGCAGGATGTCTCCGCTATCGGGTTCGTACAGCCGGTTCAAGGTGCGCAGCAGTGTTGACTTGCCGGAGCCGGACGGCCCGATAACCGCGACGGTGCTGCCGGCGGCAGCTTCGAAATCGACCCCCCGCAGCACCTTGTTCCCACCAAGGGTTTGGTGAATGTCCCTGGCCGCCAACGATACTGACTTACGTCCCGTGACCACGGCGCTCACGTGATCTCCTGGCCGAACGTCGTTGCCAGCATCTCCGCATTGTCGTCGGCGTCGGGCGCACCCCGGCCACGGCGCAGGCGAGCGTCGATGTAGTTGACCAAATGCGTTAACGGAATGGTCAATATCAGGTAGAACAGGCCGGCCGCCACCAGCGGCGACAGGCTGCCCGTCTGGGCGTTCAAATCCCGGCCCACCTGGAAAAGCTCCCGCTGATCGGCGATCAGGCCAAGGAAGTACACCAAAGCGGAGGCCTTCAACAACCCGATGAACTGATTGACCAAAGCCGGCAGCACCCGGCGTATCCCCTGCGGCACCACCACCAGCCGCATCGCGGTCGTATAGCTGAATCCCAGTGCGCGGGCGGCCTCCAACTGACCCGGGTCCACACTTTGTATTCCGGAGCGCAGGATTTCGCCGATGTAGGCCGCGGCCATCAATCCCAATGCGGCAATTCCCAATGGGTAGGGATTCTTGTTGGTCAGTCCACCGACCAGTGGCCCGATGCCCATCCCGATGAGCAGGATGATCACCACTTCGGGGAGGCCCCGGAAGATATCGGTGTATACCCGGGCCGGCCAGCGCAACCAGCGCCGATGCGAAATGCCCGCCATGGCCAGCACCATTCCCAGCGCCAGGCCGATCACGATGGCGCTATTGGTCAGGATCAACGTGTTCGGCAGCCCCGTCGTGAGCAGCACCGGGATGGCCTGTCGGTACATGTCCCAGTCGAAGAACGAGTCGCGCAACTGGGCGAGCGTCGACTTGGGCGCCGCGGGATCCACGACCGCGCGATGCCGACTCGCCGCGATCGCGGCGAAGTCCGGCAGGCTCGGCGCAGGGGCGGCTTTCGACCCGGGTTTCCAGCCGGGCGGCAGGCTGCGCGGTACCCATTGGCAGTACAGCTTGGCCCAGGTGCCGTCGGCGATCACCGCGTCCAGCCCGGAATTGAGCGCGTCGATCAGCGGCCTGTTCTCCTTGGCGACCGCGTAGGCCACGAAATTGCCCGCGCTGAAGGTGTTCGCGACCGTCACGGCGGGATCGCCCGGCCGGATGACGGTGGCGGCGAGGGTTCCGGGCGCCACCCAGGCATCGATCTGCCGGGTCTTGAGGCTGGCGTACAGGGTGGCGAAGCCGGGGTACTTCACGGGTTGCAGGTGCAGGGTGTCGACGACGTAGGACTCCTCGACGGTGCCCTGGACGACACCGATGCGCTGGCCGGCCGCCAGCTCGCTGAACTTGTGGATCGGTGAGCCGGGGGGCACCACGAGGGAGTAGAAGCCGAAGTCGTAACCGTTGGTGAAGGCGACGGTGCGTCGACGCTGTGTGGTGGCCTTCACCGACGCCGACCCCACGTCGAAGCGTCGGGAAGCCACTTGCGCGAGCAGCGCGGAAAAGTCCGTGCTGACAAAGCGGAGCTGCAGATGCAGCTTGTCGGCGATGGCGCGCAGCAGCAGGTTGTCGAAGCCGCTGAATTCTCCGGTGGGATTGATGCAGATGTTGGGCGGGGCGTCGGACAGTGTGCCCACCGTCAGCACGCCCGGCGTGCCGAGGCCCAAGGCGCCGATGTCGACCGCGCTCAATGGTTCGACCGAATTCGTCGTTTCGCGGTCCTCTTCCGGTGTCGGCCGCGCCGCGGTGAGATCTTTGGGCAAGGCCCTGGCGCTGTCCAAACCGGAAGGCGCGCATTGGTTCCAGTCGGCCGCGGCGGGCGCCGCGAGTCCGCCTGATGCCATCCCGCAGACCAACACGATGGTCGCGGTCAGTCCGAACAGCCTTCCGCGGCGCTGGGTGCGCCGGTCCGCGCGCGCATTCATCCCTGTCACCGTATCGACCGGCGGCCGGCTTCGTCGGGTGAGCGTCCGCTCTAGAGAGCCAGTGACGGCTCGACGCCCACGGATTCGGCGTCGTCGAGTACCTCGAGCTGTCCGGGGGCGACGGGGGTGACGTCGTCGGGCGGCGTGAACACCCTGCGCCGGGAAAGTTCGGCCAGCATGGTCTGGGCCGCCAGGTAGGAGCGACTCACGCAGGCGGCCCGCGCGGCCTCGGGATCGCGCCGGTTGATGGCGGAGGTCTCGTCTTCGTAGAACGGCAGCATCTCTTCGCGGCCGCCTTGGTAGGTCAGCCAGAACACCCGGGGGATGAGGTTCTGCGAGGCGCGGATCGTGGCGTGCAGCCGCGGTCCGGCGTATTCGTCGTTGATGGTGCGCCGATATTCCGCGGCGATGTCGCAGAAGGCCCGCGAATCCTTGGCGCTGCGCAGGGACCGCATGACGGTGTCGAGTTGCCCGAGGATGCGCGGGGTCGGGCTGGTGGCCGCGCGCGCGGAAGCGATGCCGTTGAGCAGGCCGTCGAGTTCGTGATGCTCGAGGACGGTGGCCTCGTCGAATCGTTCGACGAACGCTCCCCGGTGATAGCGGGTGGAGACAATGCCGTCGTGTTCGAGCTGAACCAGTGCCTCTTGAATGGGAACGCGGCTCACCCCCAGCCCCAGGGCGATTTCATTCCGATCGACGCGGTCGCCGGTGCGCAACTTTCCCGTCAGCAAGAGGTGCAGGATGTGCGAAACAACCAGGTCCTTTTCTTTGACCCCGTATTTCTTCGGCATTCGTTGTTGAGTCTCTTTCAAACCGGGTTTCGGCCAGCTGGCGCGAGAAGTTTCTCACGAGTGGGCTCGTATTTTCCGGTGTTTGACCGATAAATGGTTGCGACCGGTCTAACGATTATCGCGCCACCGGCACAGGGCTTCGGCGGCGGTGAGGTCGTAATCCGGGCCGTCACACGCCACGGTCAGCAGCGTGACACCGAGGCCGACGAGCGTTTCGGCGTTGTCGAGCAGTTTGCCGCCGTCCTGCACGGCGGCCGAGCGTTCGATGTTCGCCGGGTCGCGGCCGACGTCGGCGCAGTGCCGGGCCAGGACCTCTGACTTCGCCGGGAACTCGTCGGCGGACGTGAAGCTGTGCCACACGTCGGCGTATTCGGCGACCAGACGCAGCGTCTTTCGCTCGCCTCCGCCACCGATCAGGACCGGGATGTCGCGGGTGGGTGGCGGGTTGAGCTTGGCCAGCCGCGCCTTGATGCGGGGCAGCGCGCCGGCGAGGTCGTCGAGGCGGCTGCCCGCGGTGCCGAATTCGTAACCGTACTCGTCGTAGTCCTTCTGCTTCCATCCCGAGCCGATGCCCAGTATCAGCCGGCCATCACCGATGTGGTCGACCGTGCGAGCCATGTCGGCCAGCAGTTCGGGATTCCGGTAGGAGTTGCACGTGACGAGTGCGCCGATGTGGATGCGCGACGTCTGTTCGGCCCACGCGCCGAGCATGGTCCAGCATTCGAAATGCGCGCCGTCGGGATCGCCGTAGAGCGGGAAGAAGTGGTCCCAGTTGAAGGCGATGTCGACGCCGATGTCTTCGCAGCGACGCACGGCGTCACGAATTTGTCCGTACTGCGGCGCGTGCTGAGGCTGCAATTGCACGCCGATGCGGATGGGCAGATCAGATGTCATACACCCACCGTAGGGTCAGCGCCCGTCGAGCACCCCGCGCAGCAGGTCGATCAGGGCGAGCGGTTGGTCGCTTTGCACCGAGTGGCCCGCGTTCTCGACGACGTGCGCCGTGCGGAAATGCTTTGTGCGACGGCTTAATTCGGCGGCATCGTCGTCGTTGACGAATCCGGACTTGCCGCCGCGGATGAGAGTGATCGGTGCGGACAGCCTGTCCACGTCATCCCAGAGGACGTCGAAATCCGGGAACTTGCGGATGGCGTCGTAGCGCCACGTCCACTTGCCGTTGTCCAGCCGAAGCGAGTTGTGAAACACCCCGCGGCGCAGGGCCTTCACCTCGCGGTGCGGCGCCGCGGCGACCGTCAGGTCCAACATGGCCTGGAAGCTCTCGAATTCGCGCTCGCCGTGCATCAACGCCACGGTGCCCTGCTGTTCCTTGGTCATCTCCGAGTGGCGCTGCAGCGCGGACGGGGTGACGTCGATCAGCACCAGTTCGTTGACGAGTTCGGGCGCCACGGCGGCGAGCCGTATCGCCGTCAGCCCGCCCAGCGACATGCCCACGACCAGATCGGCGCTCGGGGCGTGCTCACGCAGCGCCGGCAACAGGGCGTCGGCGTTGATCTGCGGCGAGTAGTCGCCGTCCTCGCGCCATGCCGAATGGCCGTGCCCGGGAAGGTCGACGGCGAGTGCGGGCTGGCCCAGACCGACGATGACGGTGTCCCAGGTGTGCGCGTTCTGGCCGCCGCCGTGCAGGAAGACGATCCGCGGGGGAGTGCCGCCCCAGCGCAGCGCGCTGATCTTCCCTGCACCGGTGCCCGCCTCGACACGCTGCACGTCGGGCAGCGGACCGGTGACGCCGGCTTGCTCGGCGTTCTCGGATAGCAGCGCGAACTCCGACAACCCATCGAGTTCGTCTTCGGAGATTTCGGTCACGGTCTACAGACACTAGCGCCGAGGGCGCCGCCAACGGCCGCGAGCGTAACGT
>NZ_LZJM01000016.1:0-9884 GCF_001667665.1 Mycobacterium sp. E342 | reverse complement strand
CCATTCAATGTGATGGTCAGCCCGCAACCGCCCGCTAGGCTCGCCGCAATCGTTGACTGGGACACCGGCACCATCGGTGATCCATTGCTCGACATCGGACATCTGCTGGCGCGCTGGACGGAGCCGGGTGAGGAACCCGTTATCACCCTCCAGGCTGGCGGCGCCGACGGCTATCCGACTCGCTCCCAAATGGCGACCCGTTATGCCGAGCGCACCGGACGTGATCTCTCGGCGCTGCCCTACTACCAGGCTCTGGCGTTGTTCAAGCTGGCCGTGATCCTGGAGGGGTCGCACGCTCGGCAGGTCAAGGCGGGCATCGACCCGGACCGAACCGACATGGGACCTCGGGTGATTCGCCTGCTCGCCGGGGCCGCGGAGTTCGCCCGCGGGCAGCGCAAGTGAGGTCGCGCGCATGACCGAACCACTCACCGAGCGACGCCGACGACTCGTGCGCGACGACATCGGCCGGGCTGCCGTGCATCTGTTTGCCGACCAGGGCTACGACAACGTCACCGTCGCCGACATCGCCGCAGCGGCGGGTATATCCGAGCGCACCTTCTTCCGGTACTTCGCGACGAAGGACGATGTGCTGTTGGCTTACGAACGCCACCTGTGGGACCGTCTGGTCGCCGCGGTGGCCGCCCGCCCGGCCGAAGAAGGCCCCGTCACCGCCTTGCGTGAGGCATTCCTGTCGACCTCTCGCGTCGAACCGGCCGACCGGTCGCGGGCCGCGCAGCTGGGCAGCATCCTCGCGCGGGCGCCCGAACTCAACGCCCGCAGCCGAGGCCATCGGCTGCTCAACGATTCCGATCTGGTCGAGCAGGTCGTGGCCCGCTTCCCGGCGAGCACCGCCACGACCCGTGGCCAGGACCGGGTGATCGTGACCGCGATGAATGCGGTTGCGGCAGCGGAATTCGGCGCTTGGTCGCAGTCCGGCGGCCGCGGTGATCCAGCGGCTCGCATCGGCGCGGCGCTGGCCGTGCTGGAAGAGGGACTCGCTCGATTCGACCGAAGCGCATTGTATGGCGATGACGTTCCGGACGGATTCGACCGAAGTGCCCACGAGGTCGCTCGGTCACCTGTTGCCCGGACGTGACTATTGTCTGGCGGATTCCGAAGGCCTGGTGCTGCCGGTCGGTCAGGCGGGCGAGCTTTGCGTTCGGGGTCCGCTGACATGTCGGGATACCTGCCGCCGGGTGGGATCCTGGACCCTGACACCAGCGGTGCCGGATGGCCGGCGCACCGGCGACATCTACGTCTCGGACGACTCCGGAATCCTTCGCATCCGTGGCAGGTCGCGCGAGGTAGTCATCCACGGTGGTGCCAACATCTACCCCGCGGAGGTGGAACAACAGCTGTCCCCACACCCCGCGGTGCGAGGAGTCGCGGTCTTCGGTGTGCCCGATCGCCGGCTCGGGCAGCAGGTCGTCGCCGCGGTCCTGCCGGCCGTTGGGGCCGACAGTCAAGCCTGCCGCCCTCGCAGTTTCGCGGAGGACACACTCAGTCCAAGCAAGCGCCCGGCGAAATGGCTTGTCCTCGAGGAATTTCCGCGAACAGCATCCGGCGAAGTGCGCAAGCACCTGCTGGCCGCAGAAGCGGCCAGAGTGGATGGCGACGGCCAGTGGTGACAACGGTGCGATCCTGACTGGGGTGCCGGGCTATACGGCGCGGCGGTGGTGACGCCGTGGAGGCCGCGCCAGCCCCGGTCTAGCCATCGAGCGGTGATCGCGCCGTTGGTTGTTGGCGTCCGTCATCGCTGCGACGATGGCCGCCGCAACCTGCAATCAACAATCCCCTGGTGAGGCCCGGCAGGAGTCTAGATCGCGGTGGCTCAGCAGGCCCCGGATCGGATTCGTGCCACGCGCACGCCCGGGCTTCACGGTTACCAGTCTGCCGTGGCTGTCGCCAGTCGGGTGAATACAGTTAGATGAATTGCCTATTAGGTTGGGTCGCCAGCACGCTCCATGTTTGTCCGATGTGGCGGAGTTCGGTGGGGCGCGCCGCGTAGCCCAATTCGATCCCTTTGCTCGATTTCCACTCCGGAGCTGTCTGCTCAGAGTCTGCGAACGCTTCAATCCACGCATAAGTGATCCAGTTTGATGTGCCCGAAAACCGCTGGTATACGCGAGCGCCGCATTGTGATGAGCCTTGCCCGGAAGGGTCCGAATTAGTTAAATAGTTCTGTTAAATCGGGGGCCTTCGGCGGATTGTGCACCGGTCGCGTCGACGCCGGGAGGGACTACTACGGGCAGCACCGCGTCAATGCCCTTGGCGACTAGGACTGGTAGCGGGTGGCCGTCGGTCGTGGCCCAGCGGCGGTATGCGGTGGTGACGGCGCCCAGTACCGCACTGGCCCGCACTTCCCAGATCAACGAATCGCCGGCCTCGGCGTTTGGCAGCTGTGCAGGGTCACTGGCGGCGCGGAGCGCGCCGGCCACCGTGGTCTGTGCACTGTTAGCCGCCGCCAGGAAATGCCGCCACGCCTTTTCGTCGGCTGCGGCCAATCGCATCATTTCGCGGCTTTCTGCGGTGAGCGCGTTATCGGTGCGCTCTACTGATTCGATAATCGCATCGCGCAACGGCAGCCGGTGTACGTTTTCGAACAATTCATTTATAAATTTTGCTGCCGATTCCTCCGTCACCGCTGCAAACAAATCGCTCTTACTTCCGAAATATCGATAAAGAGTTCTCGGGGAAACCTTGGCAATAGCAGCAACGGTTGACATTGTCGTCGCCGTGTAGCCGCGGACGCGGAAGGCGTGCACAGCCGCGGCGACGATCTCGTGCCGTGTCGCTTCGACGCGCTCCTGCCTCGGTACCGCCTTGTAACTGGGCAAAGAGGTCACGCTGCGACGACGAGGCACCTGTCGCAGTGTGCCATAGGCACGGACTGCCACACCAG
This sequence comes from Mycobacterium sp. E342, assembly GCF_001667665.1. Lineage (NCBI taxonomy): Bacteria > Bacillati > Actinomycetota > Actinomycetes > Mycobacteriales > Mycobacteriaceae > Mycobacterium > Mycobacterium sp. E342. The sequence continues at coordinate 6,982 of NZ_LZJM01000016.1, read as the reverse complement.
AGGTCGCAGTCGGGATGGGCAAGCTCCACCCCGCTAGACGGCCGCATAGCAAAGCCGCAGGAAGGGTTGGATTACGAAGCTCGTAAATTACAAATTAGTGCTAGCGCCTGTTGCTCCCACTTAGTTTTATAGTGTACGGTTCACGGCAGCTTGTGTGGTGGCTCACAGTATTGTCTGGTCAAAGCGATATCGGGGGACTGAGGAGTGTTGTCGTCAATGCAGCGTGTGACGCAGCTTGCCGGAGTCATCCGATGACCGCGTTAGGTGCGCTCCCGTCAGGCCTTAATGCGCTCGCCAAGCCGGTGCGCGCGGTGGGCGAGTTCTTCGCGATGTCACTGGATACCTCCGTGGCGCTTGTCCGGCGTCCGTTCGCCATGCGTGAGTTCCTGGTGCAGACGTGGTTCGTAGCCCGGGTATCGCTGCTCCCCACGGTTTTGCTCTCCATCCCGTTCACCACCTTGGTGGTCTTCGTACTCAATGTGCTGCTGGTCGAGATCGGCGCCGCCGACTATTCGGGCAGCGGCGCGGCGCTGGGCACGGTCAACCAGATCGGGCCCATCGTCACCGTGCTGGTGGTAGCCGGCGCCGGCGCGACGGCGATGTGCGCAGACCTTGGGGCCCGCACCATCCGCGAGGAGCTCGACGCGATGCGAGTCATGGGAATCGATCCGATCCAGGCGCTCATCGTGCCCCGGGTGTTGGCCGGCACGCTGGTGGCGCTGATGCTGTCGGCTTTGGTCACCATGGTCGGCCTCGCCGGTTCGTTCGTATTCTCGGTCTACATCCAGCACGTCACACCCGGAGCCTGGGTGGCCGGGTTGACATTGATCGTCGGATTGGCAGACGTGATCATCGCGATGGTCAAGGCCGCCCTGTTCGGTCTGTCCGCGAGCCTCATCGCCTGCTACAAAGGCATTTCCGTCGGGGGCGGGCCAGCCGGGGTGGGCAACGCGGTGAACGAAACCGTGGTCTACACGTTTATGGCGCTGTTTGCCATCGACGTGATCGCCACCGCCGTGGGGGTCAAGGTGAGCGCCAAGTGACCGCGGCCGCGCCCAGCACTCTGTGGGGACGGGCCACGGGTCGCGGGAAGAACTTGGCCGCGGAATGGAATCGAGTCGGCCGCCAAGTGCAGTTCTACGCAGCCACGTTGCGTTCGATCGGCGATGTCGTTGTCACCTACAAGACCGAGTTGTTTCGACTGATCGCACAGATGGCCTTGGGTACCGGGGCTCTGCTGCTCATCGGAGGGACCGTCGTCATCGTGGCATTCCTGACGATGTCGGCCGGTGCCCTGGTCGCGGTTCAGGGCTACAACGCGTTGGCCAACGTCGGTGTCGATGCGCTGGTGGGATTCGTCTCCGCGTTCGTCAACGTTCGGCTCGCCGCCCCGCTGATCTCCACCGTGGGCTTGGCAGCAACCATCGGTGCAGGGGCGACCGCCCAGTTGGGCGCCATGCGCATCAACGAAGAGATCGACGCGCTGGAAGTCATGGGTGTGCGGTCGATCGCCTACCTCGCATCGTCGCGGGTGCTAGCGGGCGTGATAGTCGTGGTGCCCCTCTACTGCATCGCCCTGATCGCGTCGTTTGTGGCGTCGGAAGTTGTGGTTGCAATGTACGGTCAGTCGTCGGGCGTCTACAACCACTATTTCCATACGTTTCTCAATCCCGTCGACATGCTGTGGTCGGTGGGATTGGTGATTCTGTCCGGTGTGGTGGTGATGTTGGTCCACACCTACTACGGCTACACCGCGTCGGGCGGGCCGGCCGGCGTCGGTGAAGCCGTCGGTCGCGCTGTCCGGGCTTCGCTCGTCGTCGCGGTGTTCGTCATCCTGTTCGCTTCGTTGGCCATCTACGGCCACACAGGCAACTTTCATCTCGCGGAGTGATGGCATGGAACGCAAACGCAGAGAGAGTCGATTGCGCCCGGCATGGTGGACGGCGTTGCTCGTCGTCGGAATCGTCGTGACCGTCGTGATGTGCATGGAGCTCTTCAATCGATCGTTCAATTCGTATGTCCCCGTGACTCTTACGTCCGACCGGGCCGGTCTGATGATGGAGAGCGGCGGCAAGGTGAAGCTGCGCGGGGTCGACGTGGGGCAGGTGGCGGCTGTCACCGGTGGCGGTCAGGACGTGAGGCTCAAGCTGGACATCGACTCCGACCAGGTGAGGTACATCCCCGCTAACGTGGAGGCCAAGATCAAGGCCACCAGTGCGTTTGGCAACAAATACGTCGAGCTGATCTATCCCGATCACCCCAGCGCCGCCAGGGTCTCGGCCGGTGAGGTGCTGCATTCTCGCAACGTGGCCACCGAGGTCAACACGGTATTCCAGAACCTGGTCAACCTGCTGCACTCGGTCGATGCGTCGAAACTGAATGCGGTGCTGACCACACTGGCTGAGGGACTGCGCGGTCAGGGCGACCGGATCGGCGAGGCGATCACTGATGCCAATCAGGTTCTCCTGGCGGTCAACCCGCGCAGCGAGACGATCCGGCGTGATTGGCGGGCGGTGGGGGCTGTCAGCGACACCTTCAGCGCCGCAGCGCAAGACATTCTGCGAACCCTCGATGCGGCAAGCACCACCAGCACGACGCTGACAGACGAATCGAAGTCGCTGGAAGCCTTGCTGCTCAATGCCATTGGATTGGCGCGCACGGGCATTAACACCCTCGGCCCGAACGAGGATAACCTCATCAACGCGGTCAACCTGCTCAATCCCACTACCAGCCTGCTGCTGAAGTACAACCCCGAGTACACCTGCTTGATGGTCGGGACCAAGCATTTCCTGGACACCTTCGGCTATTACGCCGCCGGTGGTGGGAACGGGTACAGCCTGATCACCGATTCCGGGATCATGTTCGGCGAGGACCCCTACGCCTATCCAGACAATCTGCCCATCGTTGCAGCCAAGGGTGGGCCGGGCGGGAAACCCGGCTGTGGGGCATTACCGGATCCGGCCAAGAACTACCCGGCCCGCTATGTGGTCACCAACACCGGATGGGGGACCGGCATGGATATCCGACCCAACATCGGTTTGGGCCACCCGTGCTACGCGCAGTATTTCCAGGTGACCAGGGCCACGCCCCAACCGCCGAGCTTGCGCTGTGTCGGACCGCCGTCACCGGGTCTGGCCGTCCCCGCGCCGGGGCCATTACCGCTGCCGCCGCCTCCGGGTGGCCCACCCGCGGCATCCGCCGCCGTCCCACCACCGAGCCCATGAGTCGCCTCGACCGAAGGAAAATGCGATGAGAGAGAACCTCACCGCCATCCTGTGGCGCTTAGGCCTGTTCATGGTGGCGTGCACGCTGGGCATCGTCGCGATCATCGCCGTATTCGGCCAGATCAGGTTCCAGCAGGAAAAGAGCTACAACGCCGTTTTCACCAACGTCACCGGGCTTCGCGACGGCAACTTCGTGCGCATCGCCGGAGTCGAGGTTGGCAAAGTCAAGAAGATCACCGTCAACGACGACGCCACGGTGACCGTCCGCTTCTCGGCTGACGATTCGGTGGTCCTCACGCAAGGCAGTAAGGCAGTCATCCACTACGAAAACCTCATCGGTGACCGGTATTTGGCGCTCGAAGAAGGAGCGGGATCCATTCAGCGCCTCCAACCCGGCCAGACCATCCCAATCCAAAGAACGCAGCCTGCTTTGGATCTGGAGGCACTGATCGGGGGATTCCGGCCGTTGCTGCGGGCGTTGAATCCCATTCAGGTGAACGCGCTGACCGGCCAGCTGATCCAGGTCTTCCAAGGTGAGGGGGCCACGATCAGCTCCTTTTTGGCGCAGACCGCCTCGGTAACAAACACTTTGGCCGATCGCGACCGGCTCATTGGTCAAGTGATCGATAATCTGAACACGTTGCTGGGGTCGCTGGGGGACCAGAGCAAGCAGTTCGACAAGGCGGTTGACTCGGTTTCGGAGTTAGTGAAGGGCCTGGCCGATCGACGCGCAGACATCACCACTGGGGTGGCCTACATCAACGCCGCCGCGGGCTCGGTGGCCGATCTACTCGATCAGGCGCGCGCGCCCCTGCAGAACACCGTCCACCAGCTCGACCGCACCGGCGGACAGATCATGGCCGACCACGACTACGTCGACAACCTGCTGGAACATTTGCCCGAGAAGTACGCGATCCTGGCGCGCCAGGGCCTTTACGGCGATTTCTTCAGCTTCTACCTGTGCGACGTGATCCTCAAGCTCAACGGCAAAGGTGGCCAGCCAGTGTACGTCAAGGTGGTCGGTCAGGCCACGGGCAGGTGCACTCCGAAATGAAGAGTTTCTCCGAGCGCAACCCGATGATCATCGGTGCGGTGGGTCTGGGCGCGACGTTGGTGGTGGTGCTGGCCGCTCTGCAGTACGACAAGCTGCCGTTTTTTTCCGACGGAAAGACGTACAGTGCCTATTTCGCAGAGGCCGGCGGCCTGAGGAACAACGCCAACGTCCAGGTGTCCGGCTACCGCGTCGGTCAGGTGTCAAGTATCAGGCTCGACGGCCCCAAAGTATTGGTGACGTTCAAGGTTGCCGGCAACATTCGGCTAGGCGATCGTACCGAGGCGGCCATCAAGACCAATGCACTTCTCGGAACGAAGATCCTGGAAGTAACTCCGCGCGGTCAAGGCTGGACCTCGCAGACCATCCCGCTCGAGCGCACCACGTCGCCGTACCAGCTCTCGGAAGCGCTCGGCGATCTGACGAAGAACATCAGCGGGCTGGACACCGATTCGCTGTCCGCGTCATTGACCACACTGGCGCAGACCTTCAAAGACACTCCGCCGGACGTGCGGATCGCGGTCGAGGGGATCGCCCGCTTCTCCCAGGCGCTCGACAACCGCGATCTGCAGCTACGCAACTTGTTGGCGAACGCCAACAAGGCCAGCACGGTGCTGGCCAAACGCACCGACCAGATTGTCGAATTGATCGGCAACACCAATGCGCTACTGGCTTCCCTGCTGTCGCAGAGCAGCGCGCTGGATCAGATCGCCAACAACGTGTCGGCGCTCAGTAAGCAACTTTCTGCGCTGGTCGCCGAGAACCGTGCTCAACTGCGGCCCGCGCTGGACAAGCTCAGCGGTGTACTGACCATCCTCGACAATCGCAAAGACCGGATCCAGAAGTCCATCAAGTTGCTCAACGCCTACGCCATGTCGCTCGGGGAATCGGTGTCCTCGGGCCCGTTCTTCAACGCATACCTTGTCAACCTCTTACCGGGACAATTTGTCCAGCCATTCATCGACGCCGCGTTTTCCGATCTCGGCCTCGATCCGCACGTGTTGCTGCCGTCCCAGCGGACCGATCCTCAAACGGGACAGCCGGGGACACCCCCGCTTCCCCTGCCCTACCCGCGCACCGGTCAGGGTGGCGAGCCGAGAAGGACGCTGCCCGACGCGATTACGGGCAACCCGGGTGATCACCCATGCCCGCTACCCGGCCCGGGCTGCTATCCCTACCGGGAACCGCCGGCACCTCCCCCGCCCGGGGGGCCGCCGCCTGGCCCCCCCGCCTTCGTTCCCCCCGCACCGACACCAGAACCGGTCTACGTACCCGCCCCGGGAGAGGTTGCGCCATCCGCCGCGCCGGCCGGGCCACCCGCAGGAGCATCACGATGACACCGACACGACGAGTACGGGTGGCGCTCGCGGTACTACTCGTCCTGGTGCTGACCGGTGGTGTGACTGCGGCGATCCTGAACACAGTGAGCGCGCGCATGACCCGTTTCGTCGCATACTTCGACAACAGCAACAGCATCTACGCCGGGGACGACGTCGTGATCCTCGGGGTGCCGGTCGGCAAGGTGGAGAAGATCGAACCCGAGCCGCTGCGTGCCAAGATCACCTTTGCTGTTGAGGACACCTACAAGATGCCAGCCGACGTCAAAGCCGTCATCGTCTCCCCGACGCTGGTGACCGCACGGGCGATCGAGCTCACGCCCGCCTATACCGGTGGACCCACCCTCGCCAGGGGCGCGGTCATCCCGCAACAACGCACGGCGGTGCCCATCGAATTCGACGATTTGCGTGAGCAACTCGAGAAGCTCACGACGTCGTTGCAGCCGACGCAACCAGGTGGGCAAAGCGCACTTGGCCAATTCATCAACACCGCCGCAGACAACCTGCGTGGTCAGGGGGCGAACATCCGAGACACCTTGATCAAGCTCTCGCAGGCATTTTCGGCGCTGGGTGACCACAGCAAGGACATCTTCGGCACGGTGAAAAACCTGGCCACCCTGGTTTCGGCGTTGCAGTCGAGTACCGCGCTGATGCGCGAACTCAACCAGAACCTGGCGTCGGTCACGGGTCTGCTCGCCGATGACCCCCAAGCGATAGCCGACGCCGCCAAGAACCTCGATGCCGCTGTGGGCGAAGTCCAGTCGTTCGTTGCCGAGAATCGTGAGTCCATCGGAACGGTTTCCGACAAGCTCACGTCGGTCTCAAAGGCGATCATGGAGAGCCTCGACGACGTCAAGCAGACATTGCACATCTCCCCGACGGCGTTCCAGAACTTCGTCAACATCTACCATCCCGCCTACGGCGCCTTCACCGGCATCTTGAGCGCCAACAATTTCGCCGATCCGATCAGTTTCCTTTGCGGAGCGATTCAGGCGGCGTCGAGGCTTAACGCCGAGCAGTCGTCCAAACTTTGTGTGCAGTACATGGCACCAATCATCAAGAACCGCCAGATCAACTTCCCGCCACTCGGCGGTAACCCCTTCGTCGGCCCAATAGCCCGACCCAACGAGGTCACCTTCAGCGAGGACTGGCTGCGCGGGCTGGCCGAACCCGGACAAGTCAGGGACCACTACGAAGGTCCGCTGCCGGACGAAGGAGCGCCACCGCCCGGGGCGGTACCGCCGGTGGCGCCCGAAGCCGCTCCGCCGCCCGCCTCACGATCCCCCTCCGGGGGGCGTCATCAGGCCGGACAGTCCCGCGGCGGGGTCAGTCGGCGTCGCTGGGGGGGGAAGCGCTTGCGAGACAGGGGG
>NZ_LZJM01000015.1:0-610 GCF_001667665.1 Mycobacterium sp. E342 | reverse complement strand
TTCAGCACTACAACAAGTACATGCACTACCTGACCGGCTGTGAGAACTTCTTCCGCAAGGGCATCAGCAATGTCGGGCAGTTCACCCTCGTGAAGTAGGTCGCGAGGGGCTGGGGTCCGCTACTTTTCCAACGTGAACTGGTCGACGTCGGTGTAACCCTGGCGGAACAGCTTCGCGCACCCGGTCAGGTACTTCATGTAGCGGTTGTAGACCTCTTCGGACTGGATCTCGACCGCCCGTTGGCGGTTGGCCTCCAGGTTCGCCGCCCAGATGTTGAGCGTGCGCTCGTAGTGCTCCTGCAGCAATTGGACCTGCTGCACGGAGAACCCCGCTTCGCCGGCGAACCTGAAGATGTCTTCCTGCGCCGGTAATTGTCCGCCCGGGAAGATTTCAGTGCCAATGAACCGCGCGAATCGAAGGTCGTTCATCGTGATGGAGACGCCGCGTTCGTACTGCTGCTTCTGGGTGTAGGTCAAAATGGTATGCAATAACATGCGGCCGTCGTCGGGAAGAATGTTGTAGGAACGTTCGAAGAACGCGGCGTACCGCTCCATCTTGAAAGCCTCGAAGGCGCCGATCGAGACAATTCGGTCGACCTTGTCCTCGAACT
>NZ_LZJM01000014.1:0-565 GCF_001667665.1 Mycobacterium sp. E342 | reverse complement strand
CGGAGCCTGCACAAAGTATTCCGATTCTCCCGGGTCTATCGGGGTATCTTCTCCGACATCTTGTCCAGAATTGTCGCGGTGGCCGGAGCGCCATTGCCGTATTGGCACACCTGCGCAGTGATGATCACATTGTTCTTCGCGCGCGCCACGTTGGGGCAGATCCAACCGGTGGGCTTCCCGTCCTGCAGTTCCGTCGCGGTCCACGTCAGATCCTTGCCGGCGGCGTCGGTCTTTTGGAATCTCCATCGATATTTGCCGCTCAGGTGGATGACGGCATTGCTGCAGGCGTCGAGACGCTTGGCAAAAGCGTTGCCAAGCAACACCGTCGCTGCTTTGGAATCGACGACCGTCGCAACGGCTTGACGGACCGCATGCTCGTACGTGTCCTTGTCCTCTTTGTAGAGATTGCTCCGCCACGCGGTGTAAGCCACCCCCACCGAGTACGTGTCTGGCGCGATCAGCGGTTCGCACTCGGGGTCACCCTCGTCGGCGAAGGCGGCCACGGGCGGGGAGGTCGCGCCGGGCGGAGGTTTGGACGCCCAGTTGAGTTTCGCACCGACAATCT
>NZ_LZJM01000013.1:0-729 GCF_001667665.1 Mycobacterium sp. E342 | reverse complement strand
AGACCGGGTGGGACACCGAAGCGGCGCGCCGCCCGCACGGGCAGCACACCACCGTGGTGGTGCACCTCGACGTTGCGCAGCGCGCCGCCGCGCTGCATCTGGGTCCGCTGCTCACCGAGGCCGAACGCCGCTACCTGACCTGCGATGCCACCTGTGAGGTCTGGTTCGAACGCAACGGCGAGGTGATCGGTGCCGGCCGGGCGACACGGACGATCAGCCGGCGGTTGCGCCGCGCGCTGGAGTATCGCCACCGCATGTGCGCGGTGCCCGGCTGTGGCGCCACCCGAGGTCTGCACGCCCATCACATCCGGCACTGGGAAGACGGCGGCGCAACCGAGTTGGCCAACCTGGTGCTGGTCTGCCCTTATCACCACCGGCTGCACCACCGCGGCCTGATCACCATCACCGGACCCGCAGCCGACCTGACCGTCACCGACAGCTTCGGCAGACCAGCACCAGGTTGGCCAACTCGGTGGGGCCGCCGTCTTCCCAGTGCCGGAGGTGATGCGCGTGCAGACCTCGGGTGGCGCCACAGCCGGGCACCGCGCACATGCGGTGGCGATACTCCAGCGCGCGGCGAAGCCGCCGGCTGATCGTGCGCGTGGCCCGGCCGGCACCGATGACCTCGCCGTTGCGTTCGAACCAGACTTCGCAGGTGGCATCGCAGGTCAGGTAGCGGCGTTCGGCCTCGGTGAGCAGCGGACCCAGATGCAGCGCGGCGGCGCGCTG
>NZ_LZJM01000012.1:0-1185 GCF_001667665.1 Mycobacterium sp. E342 | reverse complement strand
TGGCAACACCACAACCCCACCGACCTGGGCCTGGGGGAGCTACAAGCCAACCCCATACCGGTGCAAACCCACACCGCCCGCATGGATTTAACATTCTCTCTGACCGAGAACTTCACCGACGCCGGCCAACCGGCCGGCATCGCCGGCACGGTGGAATTCCGCACTGATGTGTCCGACCCCAACAGCGTCGAGCTGCTGATCCAGCGGTTCCAGCGCGTGCTGACCGAAATGGCTGCGGATCCGTCGCGGTTGTTGTCGTCGGTCGAGGTGCTCGACGTCGACGAGCAGGCCCGCTTGGCGGTGTGGGGGAATCGTGGCGTGTTGGACCGCCCCGCCATGCCGACGGTGTCGATTCCGGATGTGTTTGCCGCCCAGGTCGCGCGCACCCCGGATGCGCTGGCGTTGACCTGTGACGGCCTTTCGCTGACGTATCGGGAGCTGGATGCGGCCGCGAATCGGTTGGCGCACTGGTTGATCCGACATGGTGCGGGCCCGGGACAACGTGTGGGGTTGCTGGTGCCGCGCTGCGCGCAGGCCGTCGTGGCGATCCTGGCGGTGCTCAAGTCGGGGGCGGCGTATGTGCCGATGGATCCGGGATGGCCGGCCGCGCGGATCGGGTTCTTGCTCACCGATGCCGCCCCGGTCGCGGTACTGACCACCGCTGAGTTGCGCTCACGGCTGGATGGTCATGGCGTGGCGGTGATTGATGTCAACGATCCGGTGATCGAGGCGCAGCTGGTTACGGCGTTGCCGGGCCCGGCGCCTGAGGATGTGGCGTATTTGATTTACACCTCGGGCACCACCGGTGTCCCTAAAGGTGTGGCGATCACTCATGGCAATGTCGCGCAGTTGATCGATTCTTTGGACGCGGGTCTGGGGTCAGGGCGGGTGTGGACGCAGTGTCATTCCTATGCGTTCGACTTTTCGGTGTGGGAGATCTTCGGCGCCCTGCTGGGTGGGGGCCGATTGGTGGTGGTGCCCGAATCGGTGACCGCCTCCCCGGAGGCGTTGCATGCGTTGCTGGTCGGTGAACGGGTCAGCGTGCTCACCCAGACTCCCTCGGCGGCCGGTGCGCTCTGGCCGCAGGGGGTGGAGTCGGTGGCGTTGTTGGTCGGTGGGGAGCCGTGCCCGGCTGAGGTGGTGAATCGGTGGGCGCCCGGGCGGGTGATGGTCAACGCCTACGGG